>NZ_JBHWMB010000068.1:0-37230 GCF_042730015.1 Streptomyces sp. NPDC059957
GTACGTCCGGTACGAGCCGTGGCCCTCCGCCTTGCGATGCACCGCACCGGACGCCGCGACCCGGCAAACCTTCCCGGCCACAGCACTAGGCGGCGGCCAGCGAGTCGATCCAGCGCTCCAGGCGACGTCCTTCCGAGGCCATCATCTCCGGGTCGCGGAAGGTGTTCGTGAGCAGCGAGATGCCCTGGTACGAGGCGATCAGGGCGACCGCGAGCTCACGGGCGTCCGTGGTGCGGCCCATGGCGAGGAACTGCTGCTCGGCCCAGTCGAGCAGCACCCGCATGACCTTGGCGAGGGTCTGGTCGAGGCCGTCGTCGCGCTTGTCGAGCTCGGAGGCGAGCGAACCGGTGGGGCAGCCGTAGCGGGCGGTGAGCTCGCGCTGTTCGACCCAGCCGGCGAGGAGGGCCTTCAGCCGGTCCTGCGGGGTGGGGAGCGCGTCCAGCGCGGAGATCAGCCCGGCCAGGTGCTGCGCGTGGGCGTCGATGGCCGCTTCGACCAGCTGGTCCTTGGTCTTGAAGTAGTAGTAGACGTTGCCGAGCGGGACGTCGGCCGCGCGCGCGATGTCGGCGATCGTCGTCTTCTCCATGCCCTGCTCGTGCAGGACCTGGGCCGCGGCCGAGGCGAGGCGCTCGCGCTTGCCCCCGCGCTTGCCCGTGGCCGTGGCCGTGGCCGTGCCCGTGCCTTCGGGCTTCACATCTGAGTAAGTCACCTGACTAAGTGTAGACGGGCGCCGCCCGGCGGGGCTATGGTCGTCCCAGGAGTAAGTCAGTCGACTAACTCACCTCGCGAGTGGGGGACCCTCATGATCGTCATCACGGGTGCGACCGGAAACGTCGGCAGCGAGCTCGTACGGATCCTCGCGGCGGCGGGGGAGCGCGTCACGGCCGTCTCCCGCCGGGCGCCGCAGGACGCCCTGCCCGAGGGGGCCCGCCACCACCGGGCCGACCTCGCCGAACCGCAGAGCCTGCGGCCCGCCCTCGCCGGGGCCCGGGCCCTGTTCCTGCTCGTCGCGGGCGAGGACCCGCGGGCGGTCCTCGAAACGGCCGCGGAGGCCGGCGTGCGCAGGGTCGTGCTGCTGTCCTCGCAGGGGGTCGGGACCCGGCCCGCGCAGTACGGGCACCCGGCCGCCTTCGAGGAGGCCGTCCGCCGGTCGGGCCTGGAGTGGACGGTCCTGCGCTCGGGCGGGCTCGACTCCAACGCCTTCGCCTGGGCCGAGTCGATCCGTACGCACCGCACGGCCGCCGCGCCCTTCGGGGACGTCGGGCTGCCGACGGTCGACCCGGCGGACGTGGCCGAGGTCGCGGCGGCCGTACTGCGGGGCTCCGGGCACGCGGGGAACACGTACGACCTGACCGGCCCGGCCCCGGTCACCCCGCGCGAGCGGGCCGAGGCCATCGCGGGGGCGATCGGGGAACCGGTGCGGTTCGTGGAGCAGAGCCCCGAGGAGGCCCGCGCGCAGATGCTGACCTTCATGCCGGAGCCGGCGGTGGAGGGCACCCTGGCGATCCTGGGCTCGCCGGTCGCCGCCGAACGGGCCGTCAGCCCGGCGGTCGAGCGGATCCTCGGCCGGGCCCCGCGCTCCTTCGCCGCCTGGTCGGACCGCTCGGTGGCGGCCTTCCGCTGACCGGGCCGTTTTCCCGAACCCCCCGCCGCCCCGTCTCTCTCCGGAGGAGCAGTACCCATGCCCGTACAGCCCGTACTCGACTCGACGATCCACTACCGGGAGGCCGGTGAGCCCGCGGGCGTACCCGTGGTCTTCCTGCACGGGAACCCCACCTCCTCGCACCTCTGGCGGGAGGTGATCCCCGCCGTCGGCGGGCCGGCCCGGCTGCTCGCGCCGGACCTGATCGGGATGGGGGACTCGGGCAAGCCCGCCATCGGCTACACCTTCGCCGATCAGGCCCGCTACCTCGACGCCTGGTTCGACGCCCTCGGGCTGGAGCGGGCGGTGCTCGTCGGGCACGACTGGGGAGGCGCGCTCGCCTTCGACCGGGCCGCCCGGCATCCGGGGCGGGTGAGCGGGATCGCGTTCACCGAAACCATCATCAAGCCGATGAGCTGGGAGGAGTTCCCGGAGGGCGGCCGCGAGCTGTTCCGGGCCATCAAGACGCCCGGGGTGGGGGAGGCGATGATGCTCGACGAGAACGCCTTCATCGAGCAGGCGCCGCCCGGAACCTTCGGCCCGGGCGCCCTGGAGGTGTACCGGGCGCCCTACCCGACGAGGGAGAGCCGGCGCCCGATCCTCCAGTGGGCCCGGTCGATGCCGCTGGGCGGGGACCCCGCCGAGGTGGTGGCCCGCGTGGCGGCGTACGGGGAGTGGCTCGCGGCGAGCCCGGACGTGCCCAAGCTGCTGCTGACCTTCGCCCAGGGGCCCGGCGCGATGACGGGACCGGAGACGGTCGACTGGTGCGTGGCGAACATCGCGGGCCTGGAACTCGCCCGGCACGACGACGTGCCCGCCGGCCACCACACCCCCGAGGACCACCCGCTGCTGGTCGCGGCGGCGGTACGGGACTGGGCTGGGCGGCACGGGCTGTGGGGGTGAGCCCGCTGCCGGGCCGGTCGCCCCGATCGGCGAGGACGGGGCGAAGGGCGAGGACGGGGCGAAGGGCGGTCGGCGCGGGCCTTCGGACCCCCCGGCGACGGACGTAGGTCCCTGTCGGTGGGCCTTCCGCCCCGGGGAGACTTCGCATCATGGACACTCTGGATACGGTGATCGTCAACGTCAACGATCACCTCTGGACCTACCTGCTGATTCCGCTGGTGGTCGGTGCGGGCCTGTACTTCACGGTCCGCTCCCGGGGTGTGCAGCTGCGCCTGCTTCCCGAAATGTTCCGGGTGGTGAAGGAGAAGACCCCGCCGCGCGCCGACGGCCGCAAGCAGGTCTCGTCCTTCGGCGCCTTCACGATCTCCGCCGCCGCGCGCGTCGGTACCGGCAACATCGCCGGTGTCGCCGCCGCCATCACCCTGGGCGGTGCGGGCGCCGTCTTCTGGATGTGGATGATGGCGCTGATCGGCGCGGCCTCCGCCTTCGTGGAATCGGCCCTCGCCCAGCTCTACAAGGTGCGCAACGCCGGCGGCGCCTACCGGGGCGGCCCCGCGTACTACATGCAGCGGGCGCTCGGTAAACGCTGGCTCGGGGTGCTCTTCGCGGTGACGATCACCGTCACCTTCGGCTTCGTCTTCAACGCCGTGCAGGCCAACACCATCACCGCCGTGGCCGCGGGCTCCCTCGCGGACGCGGACGGCTCGAACTGGTTCGGGCCCTCGCTCGGCGTGCTGCTGGCCGCCCTGCTCGGGCTGGCCGTCTTCGGCGGGGTCAAGCGGATCTCGTCCATCACCACCGTCCTGGTCCCGGTCATGGCGATCGTCTACCTCCTCCTCGGCGCGGCGGTGGTCCTCCTCAACATCACCGAGTTCCCCCGGGTCATCGCGGACATCGTCGGCGGCGCCTTCGGCTTCCGCGAGCTGGCGGCCGGCGGTATCGGCGCGGCCATCCAGCAGGGCATCCGGCGCGGCATGTTCTCCAACGAGGCGGGCCTGGGCTCGGCCCCGAACGCGGGCGCCGCCGCCGAGGTCTCCCACCCGGTCAAGCAGGGCCTCGTACAGTCCCTGGGCGTCTTCTTCGACACCCTCCTCGTGTGCACGATGACGGCCTTCATCGTCCTCGTCACCAACCCGGAGCTGTCGGGCCGCCAGGGCGCCGACCTGACGCAGACGGCGCTGAGCGACACGCTGGGCGGATGGGCCGGCCACCTCCTCACCGTGGTGGTCTTCATGCTCGCCTTCAGCAGCATGATCGGGAACTACTACTACGGCGAGACCAACATCCAGTTCATCACCCGCAAGCGGTGGGTCCTGCCGGGATACCGGGCGCTGGTCCTGTCGGCGGTCGTCCTGGGCTCGCTCGGCTCGGTGTCGGTCGTCTGGAACCTGGCGGACGTGTTCATGGGCCTCATGGCCCTGATCAACCTCGCCGCGATCATCCCGCTGTCCGCCATCGCCTTCCGTCTCCTGGACGACTACCTCGCCCAGCGCCGCGCGGGCCTGGAGCCGGTCTTCACCCGCGACCGCATGCCGGACCTGAGGGGCGTCCAGTGCTGGGACCCGATCCGCACGACGGTCCCGTCGGCGCAGGCGCCGGAACGGGTGTAGCGGGGGCCTATGTCACTCGATCGTGGGACGGGTAGGGGAAGTCCCCGCCACCCGCCGGCGGCCGCCCTACCCTCGCTGGCATATGCCACAGCAGAGGGGATTCGCGATGACCGCAGCCACGCCCGAGCCCGGCCGCAACGCCGACGGTCACCCGTGGGAGTACCTGCTGCGGACCTGGTGCGACCTGGACGTGCCGAAGGGCTGGCGGGCCGAGATCGACGGCGGCCTGATCACCCTGGTGCCGCCGCCCCACCGCCACCACCACGCCGTCGCGGCCACGGTGCAGCGCGCCCTGTACGGGGTCCTGCCACCCGAGTGGGGTGTCTACCAGTGGCTCGGCATCCACATCGCCGCCCCGGACAGGCTCTACGTGCCGGACCTCGTGGTCGTCCCAGCCGCCCTGGTCGATGACGTGGAACCCGAGGTCTCCGACCCCGTCGACGCCGCCGAGGCGCTGCTCGTCGTGGAGATCACCTCCAAGGGCAACGCCGAGGACGACCGGAAGAAGAAGCTCTGGGCCTACGCCCACGCCCCCGTCCCGGTATACCTCCTCATCGACCGCTTCGACGAGCACGGCCCCACGGCCACCCTGTTCACGGAACCGGAGAACGGCGCCTACAAGCACGCCGTCCGGGTCGCCTTCGGCGACGAGTTGCGGCTCCCCGAGCCCTTCGCGGTGGCGCTGGACACGGGGAGCTTTCCGCACTGAGCAGGGGCAGGACCGCTAGAACGCCGGGCCGGCGACGGCGACCGGGCCGTCCGGCTCGACCGACTTCACGACCGCCGTCGACCGCAGGGAGTCGACCTGGTCGGGGGAGAGGCGGGCGCTGAAGCCGTTCAGGGCGTGGCGGTAGACGTGGACCGGGGTGATCCCGTAGGCGTCCGCGACGGCGGCCGGGTCCAGGCCGCGGTGCACGGTGACGATGTACGTCGGCCACTCGGCCGGGGCGGTACGGGACGCGGGAGCCGCTGGGCCGGTGGTGGGAGCGAGGGTGGCGGCGTGCGCGGGCAGGGCGGCCGAGGCGGCCAGGGCGAGGGCGGCGAGGGTCGTCGGCAGGGTCCAACTCGTACGGGTACGCATGACGGCGAGGCCACCACGTACGGCCGGCCCGGTCAACGACCCCGGGCGGCGCGGCGGTCGCGGGCGGGGGTGAACCGCGAGGACCGCGAATGCGCCCCTCCCCGGATGCGCGCGCGGTGCCTTCCGTACGGGTGAACCTGTCGGCCCGCTCCGCACCGGCGCGAGGCCGGCCGCGCAGGCCGGGAGGGCCGGGAGAACAGCGGACGGAATCCTTTCTTCAGTCGGTACGAGAATCAGCCCGCGGCGGGCGGCGCGGGCCCGCGGCGCGGCCGGACGGCCGGTCCGGTCCGGTCAAGGGCCGCGGCCGGCCCGCCGATGAAGGGGAGGGTCGCACTCCGGGACGGGTTCCGCATCGGTGTTCCCGCCGAACGGAGGCGGCTTCCGCATGCCCCTCCACCCTTCGGGAGTTCCTTCGATGTCCATGCGCCTGCTCGCCCGCGCCGCCACCGCCGCCCTGCTCGCCGTCACCCCCGTGGCAGTCGGTTCCGCGTCCGCGGACGCCGCGCCCGAGCCCACCCCGGTGCCGCTGACCGTCTCGGCCAACGCCATCCCCGGCCAGTACATCGTGACGCTGGAGCCGGGCTACGACCCGGCCAAGGTGGCGGAGCGGCTGAGCCTCAAGCCGAAGTTCCTCTACACCAAGGCCATGAACGGCTTCGCCGTCCCCATGACCAAGCTCCAGCTGGACATCGCCCGCGTCAGCCTGGGCGTGAAGTCGGTGGAGACGGACGCGAAGGTCTCGGCCCCGTCGAGGGTGCCGACGACGGCCACGAGCGCCACTGCCCTGCGCGGGCCGTCCGCCTCCTGGGGCCTGGACCGGATCGACCAGAAGGAACTGCCGCTGGACAACACCTTCACCACCCAGGGCAACGGCGCCGGGGTGACCGCGTACATCCTCGACACGGGCATCGACTACAAGCACGACGAGTTCGGCGGCCGGGCCACCTTCGGCTTCGACGCGATCAAGGACGGCCGCGACGGCCTGGACTGCAACGGCCACGGCACGCACGTCGCGGGCACGGTCGCCGGCAAGACGTACGGGGTGGCGCGCAAGGCCTCCGTGGTCAGCGTCCGGGTCCTCAACTGCGAGGGCACGGGCGACTTCTCCGGGATCATCGCGGGCCTGGACTGGGTGGCCAAGAACGCCAAGCAGCCCGCCGTCCTCAACGGCTCCCTGGGCGGGGACAAGTCCACGGTCCTGAACGACGCGGCGGACGCCGTGACGGACGCGGGCGTCCTGCCGGTCATCGCGGCGGGCAACTCCGCGAAGGACGCCTGCGGCGTCTCGCCCGCGTCGGCGGGGAAGGTGGTCACGGTCGCGGCGAGCAACCAGTGGGACGAGGAGACCAGCTTCTCCAACTGGGGCAGTTGCGTGAGCCTGTACGCGCCCGGAGAGGCGGTCGTCTCCGCGAAGCTGGGCGGCGGCAGCGTGGCCCTGAACGGCACGTCCATGGCCGCACCGCACGTCACCGGTGTGGCCGTCCTCTACAAGCAGGCGAACCCGGCCGCGACGCCGCAGGACATCGCCGCATACCTGGACGACGAGTCCACGAAGGACGTCCTGAACAGCGTCAGCAAGTCCTCCCCGAACCGACTGCTGTTCACCAACGGCCTCTGACCACGGCGGGCGCGAGGGCCGCGGCGCTCACGCGGCGGCGCGGTTCCAGCGCATCCGGGACCACGGCAGGGCCAGCTCGCTCCGGTCGGTCACCTCGCGCGGGGCGAGGTCCGCGATCGGGGCGGCCTCGCGGTGCCTCGCGTAGACGGTGTCGACGTAGCGGTGGCCGGTGTCGGGGGCGATGAAGAGGACCGTGCGGTGGGGTGAGCGCTCGCGTTCGTGGCGCGCCGCGAGATAGCCGGCACCGGTCGACAGGCCGGCGAAGACCGCGTGCCGGCGCAGCAGGTCGACGCTGCCGGCGAGGGCCGCGTCGAAGGAGACCCAGTGCAGGGTGTCGTACAGCTCGTGCGAGACGTTCCCGAAGGGAATGGAGCTGCCGATCCCGGCGATGATCATCTCGGGGTCGGTGACGTGTTCGGAGCCGAAGGTCACGCTGCCGTACGGCTGGACGCCGACGAGTTCGACGTCCACCGTGCCGGCGGCGTCCTCGCGGAGGTAACGGGTGAGGGCGCCGGTGGACGCGCCCGAGCCGACGCCGCCCACGAAGGTGAGCCCGTCCGCCGTGCCGGTGGCCTCGCGGATCCGGTCGGCGATCGCGCGGTAGCCGAGGTAGTGGACGTCGTCGTGGTACTGGCGCATCCAGTGGTACTCGGGGTGGGCGGCGAGGATCTCGTGGATCCGCTCGACGCGCCGCTTCTGGTCGAGCTTCAGGTCGCTGCACGGCTCCATCTGCTCCAGTGTCGCCCCGAGGACGGCCAGTTGGGTCCGCAGCGTGTGGTCCACGGTGGCCGAGCCGACGATGTGGCAGCGCAGGCCGTACCGGTGACAGGTCAGGGCCAGGGCGTACGCGTAGATGCCGCTGGAGCTGTCCAGCAGGGTGTCCCCGCGGCGCACCGCTCCGGTGTCGAGGAGGTGGCGCACCGCCGCGAGGGCGGAGACCACCTTCATCGTTTCAAAGCGCAGGCAGACGAGCCGGTCGTCGAGGCGTATCAGGTCCGGTCGGCCGATCGACTCCGCGATGTGCTGGTCCATGCGGTGCTGGTCCATGGTGACGGATCTCCTTGGGGAGGGCGGCTGTGGTGCCGGCGAAGGTCGTGAAGGTGCGGGTGGCGGGGATGCCGTGGGCGTCCAGGGCGCGCAGGCAGCCGCGGACGCGGTGGCGCAGCCCGGGGGCGGCCGGATCGAAGAGCACGCCCGCCACCGCGCCGCTGTGCGCGATCTGCACGCCGACCGCCCCGGCCCGGCGGGCGAGGGCGGTCAGCACGTCGAACTCCGGGTGTCCGAGCACCCGTTGGCCGCGCCGTGCGCTGGCGGTGGCGACCGCGCCGAGCAGTTCCGCGCTGCCGGTGGCCACGGCCCGGCGCAGCAGCGCGCGCAGCCGCTCGTAGGCCCGTACGTCGCCGTCTTCCACGTCGGCCACCGGCAGGGACAGGGTGTCGACGGGCGCGCCCCCGCCGAGGGCGCAGCCCACCACGACCAGCGGCGGCAGGGCCGGGCCGAGGACCTCCAGGACCCGGCCCTCCCGCTGGGCGAACAGCACGGGGCGGCCGCCCAGCATCAGCGGATCGGAGGCCAGTTCGGCGCGTACGGCCAGTGCGGCGACCGTCGGGGGGTCCAGACGCAGCCCGTACGAGTCCGCGACCGCGCGCACGGCTGCGATGACGTCGCTGCTGGAGCTGCCCATGCCCAGGCCGACGGGTATCTCGCCGGTGAGCCGCAACTCCCCGCCGCAGGGCGGCTGACCGGTCCGCCGTGCGCACTCGGCGACGGTGAGGGCGGCGGCCCGCGCCGCCTTCGTGCGGTCGGCGGGTGTGACGGAGACGGAGCCGGTGACGTTGCGGGCCCCGGGCGCCGCGCCGGGGCGGCGGATGAACGCGGCGCTGCTGCCGGGGCCCGCCATGGGGAGGGTGACCAGTCCGGCGCACCGGCGCCCGGCGTCGTCGAGGAAGACGCCCTGGAGGATCTCGCCGTGGTGGCAGGGTGCCTGCCCGGTGCCGGCGCGGGGAGCGCCGGGAGTCACGCGCCGCCCGCCGTCCGGTAGCGGTACAGGACCGTCTCCTCGGCGCTGAACTGGGAGAAGGGGAACGGCTCCGCCGACAGGGCGGTCACCCCGGAGCCGAGGAAGGCGCGGGCGACGGCGCTGCCGGTCTGCGCGTAGACGACCAGCGGGATGCCCCGGGTCCGGCAGCGCTCCAGGATGGTGTCGAAGGTGCCGTTGCTCAGGGTCATTCCGGTGGCGACGACGGCCTGCGCGCGCTCCAGCACCTCGTGCATGTCGGCGCTGACCGGGTCGCCCCACTGGGTGGCCCTGAGGTTGAGGTCGCACGGCAGCGGCCGGCCGCCGCGCTCGCGGATCGCCGCCACCAGCGGGTTGACGACGCCGATGAGTCCGACTTCGGCGCCCTCCTCGATGTCCAGCAGTCCGGCGATGGCCGCGTCGCGGGCCCTGGCGCGGATCTCCGGGGTACCGGTGGGAAGGGTGACGGGCTCGGCGGCGCCCTGCTCGGCCGCCGCGCGGTGGGGGAGTGTCTCGGAGAGGTAGGCGTCGAGGGCGGCGATGCGCAGCGGGCGCGGGGCCTCGCGCAGGAGGACGTCGAGCGGGGTGCCGGAGGAATCGCGGCAGATCGACGGGTCGATCTCGCCGGCCTCGAAGGCGCAGCCGCCGAAGGAGCCGCCGAGGCGGACCAGGACGTACTGGTTGAGGTAGGTGGTGTCGCCGCCGGCCAGGCGGGTGCCGTGGTGGATCCAGAACACGCTGGTCGCGACGAGCGAGGAGGGGAGCGGGCCGTGCTCGCCGGCCAGTACGGCCCCGATGAGCGCGTCGACGGAGGGGGCGGAGGTCGCGGAGGTGGTTGAGGTGGTCAGGGTCATGGGGTTCCTCTTCACAGAGCGGGTTGGGGTGTCGGGGCCGTGGTGCGCGATTTGCCGAGCGGTCCGCGGTAGCCGACCTGCGGGTGTCCGAGGGCGTCGGTGGTGAGTTCGGCGTCCACCTCGAAGACCTCGGCGAGACGCTCGGCCGTCAGGACGGCGGCGGGCGGGCCGGAGGCGATCAGGCGGCCGTGGTGCAGGAGCAGCAGCCGGTCGCAGTACCGGGCGGCGAGGGACAGGTCGTGCAGCGCGACCAGGACGGTCTGGCCGGTGCCGGACAGCAGCTCCATCAGTTCGAGCTGGTGTTTCACATCGAGGTGGTTGGTGGGCTCGTCGAGCAGGAGGGCGGACGGCTGCTGGGCCAACGCGCGGGCGATGTGCGTGCGTTGCCGTTCCCCGCCCGACAGCGACGTCCAGGGGCGGCCGGCGAGGGCGGTGAGTCCTACGCGTTCCAGCGCGGCGGCGACCACGGCCCGGTCGGCGGCGTCCGGCCCGCGCCAGCGGTCGCGGAACGGGGTCCGTCCCAGGCCGACGATGTCCGCGACCGCCAGATCGCTGTCCGCGCCCGCGTCCTGTGCGACGAAGGCCACCTGCCGGGCGATCCTGCGCGCACTCCAGCCGCGTACGGACTCCCCGTCGTACCGGACCGCGCCCGTGTCGGGAGCGCGCAGTCCGGCCAGGCAGCGCAGCAGCGAGGACTTGCCCGAGCCGTTGGGGCCGAGCAGCCCGACGGTCTCGCCGGCGCCGATGTCGGCGCTGACGTCCCGTACGACGGGGGTGCCCGCGATCGACCAGCTCACGGCCTCGGCGGTGATCCTCACAGCTCTCACAGCACTCACAGCACTTACAGCACTCGCAGCACTCACAGCTCACCCCGCTTGCGCAGGACCAGGAGGAAGATCGGTACGCCGAGCAGTGCGGTGATCACGCCGACGGGAACCTCGCGCGGTCCGAAGGCGACTCTGGCCAGCGCGTCCGTCCACACCAGGAACACCGCGCCCGCCAGTGCCGTGTACGGCAGCAGCACCCGGTGCAGCGGCCCGACGAGGAACCGGACCCCGTGGGGGACGATCAGCCCGACGAAGCCGATGGCGCCGACCGTGGCCACCGCCACCGCGGTCAGCACGGCGGTGACCACGAGCAGCAGCATCCGCGTGTGCCGTACGTCGATCCCGAGGGAGGCGGCGGTGTCGGTGCCGAAGGCGAGCCCGTCGAGGGCATTCGAGCAGAGCCAGGCCGCCGCCAGCCCCAGCGGGGTGACGACCGCGCAGACCGCGACGGTGTCCCAGCGGGCGGGTGCCATCGAGCCCAGGAGCCAGTGGGTGACGGCCCGCGTGGTGTCGGCGTCCGCGGAGGCCATCAGGACGAGCGAGGTCAGCGCGGTGAAGAGCTGCCCGATGACCACGCCGGTCAGGACGATGCGGACCGAGTCCAGCCCGGTGCGGCGCAGGAGCAGCAGGAGCAGCCCGAAGGAGAGCAGTGCGCCGGCGAGCGCTCCGCCGGTGACGCCGAGGGTGTTCGCGCCGATGCCGAGGACGACCACGGTGACGGCTCCCGCGGAGGCGCCCGAGGAGACGCCGAGCAGGTAGGGGTCGGCGAGGGCGTTGCGGGTGACCGCCTGGAGCACCGCGCCGCACACGGCGAGCGAGGCGCCGACGAGGGCGGCCATCAGCACGCGCGGCAGCCGCAGGTCCCAGACGAGCGAGTCCAGCAGCGGCGGCAACGGCGCGACGTCCAGGCCGAGTCGGGAGCCGAAGACGCGGGCGAGGCCGGTCCAGCCCACGTCGGCGGCGCCGATCCGCACGGCCGCCGCCACCGAGACCGCCAGGACGGCGGCGGCGAGGAGGAAGAGGCCCGCCCCGGCCACGGCGGACCGGGGAGGCGCCGGCCCCGGCCCGGTCAGGGCGACCGGGCTGATGGCCTCTGCGTCAGCGGACATACCCGAGGTCCTTCATGCCGGCCGCGAGCAGTCCCAGGGCGTGTACGGAGCGCACGGAGGGGTCCAGTTCGATGCCGGGCACTTCGAGGATCTTGCCGTCGCGGACCGCGGCGAGCTTGGAGACGACCGGGTGTCCGGTCATGGTGGCGCGCTTCTCGGCGGCGCTGTCGCCGGGCCGGCCGCGCTCGGACAGGTCGCCGATCACGATGAAGTCGGGGTTGCGCTTGGCGACTTCCTCCCAGGAGACCTCCGGCCAGTCCTCGTTCACGTCGTCGAAGGCGTTCTTCGCGCCGACGATCCGGCTCATCTCGCTGGGCAGGCCGGTCTTGCCGGCCACGTACGGCATGCCGTTGAAGACGGAGTAGAGGTAGACCACGGTGGGCTGTTCGGCGCCTCCGGGGACCTTGGCGGCGTTCTCCCCGGCCTTGGCGACGGCGGTGCGCTGGTCGGCGGCGAGCTTGGCGGCCCGCTCCTCGGCGCCGAAGACCTTGCCGAGGTTCTGGTAGTCGGAGAAGAGCAGCTCGAAGGGGGTCCGGCCGGCCGGGTTCTGCTCGGGGCAGTCCACGGCGCTGACGAAGGTCGGGACCTTGAGGGCGTCCAGCTCCTCGCGGGTGCCGGCCCGGTCCTTGGTGAAGAGGTCCGTGGAGCCGCCGACGACGAAGTCGGGTGTCGCTGCGCGCAGTTGCTCGCCGGTCGCGATCTTCGGGGCGATGACGGGGATCTTGGCGTACGCGGCCTGGTACGGGGCGGGGATCTTCGTCTTGAGGTTGGCGGTGCCCGCCATCGAGTCCTGGAGCCCGAGTTCGAGCAGGGTCTCGGTCGAGGTCTGGTCCAGGGCGACGGCCCGCTTCGGCGGCGCGGCGAAGGTCGCCTGGCGGCCGCAGCTGGTGAGGGAGGAGGCGGGGGCGGCTTCGGCTTTGGAGTCGTTGGCGGCGGGTGCGGAGCAGGCCGCGGTGGCGAGGGCGATGGTCAGGGCGATGCCGAGGCGGGCGGGGTGGCGCATGGGTTCTCCGGTCTGGGCAGGGCGGATGGGAGTGCGGGTGCGGGCGTAGGTGTGAGCGCGGGTGGGCGTTGTCGTGCACCGGGCAAGACCGCCACGTTCGAAGGGTACTGTAATGGTATTCATTTTCATTAAGAAGCCCGGGGGCGGTTCACCGCGCCCCCACTCCACCCCCAAGGAGCAATCACACCGTGGCGACCCCACCCGCGCCCCCGGCGCCCAAGACCGTTGACACGCCCGTGCGTTCGGTCCTCCTCGACGTCCCGTTCCTGCGCCTGTGGGCGGGCACCACCGCCTCCGGACTCGCGACCTGGGCCCTGCCCTTCGTCCTCGGGCTCGCCGTCCTCCACCGCGACATGAGCGCCGCCGGCCTCGGCCTGGTCCTCGCCGCGCGCACGGTCGGATTCCTCGCCGCCGTCACCGTCGGCGGCGTCCTGGCCGACCGGCACTCCCGGCGCGCGGTCGTCCTCTGGTCGGCCCTCGCGGCGGCGGTCGCAGCCCCCCTCCTCGCGGCCGGACTGGGCCGCTCGCTCCTGCTGATGACCGCCGCCGCAGCCCTCGCCGGAGCCGGACAGGGCGCCTGCCGACCGGCGTTCCAGGCGCTCACCGCCGAGACCGTCGACCCCGGGCGGCGCCAGCAGGCCAACGCCGCCATGACCATGGCCGTACGGGGTTCCACGCTCGCCGGACCCGCCCTGACCGCGCTGCTCGCGGCCTTCCTCGACGTGGGGACCCTGCTGCTCGGCATCGGCCTGCTCTGGCTGGTCGCCGCGCTGGTCCCGGGCAAGGGCCGGGGGGTCGCCGCCACTGCCGTCACCGCGCCGCGGGCGAGTTTCCGTACAGAATTCCTGGAGGGCGTACGGGAGGCACGCCGCCACCCCTGGTTCCTCGCCGGACTGGCCGCCCTCGTCGCGGTCATCGCCCTCGGCTACTCCGCCACCAGCGTCGCCCTGCCCCTGATCAGCCGGGACCGCTACGACAGCGAATGGGTGCTCGCGGCGGCCATGACCGCCTACATAGTGGGCGCGCTCGGCGGAGCCCTGGTCATCGCCCGCCGGCGGCCGCGCTCACAGGGCTGGGCCGCCTTCGCGGGACTGGCGGCGTACGGATTCGCCCCGTTGAGCCTGATGCTGCCCGTGCACCCGTGGGTGGTCGTGGCCGCCTACGCCGTCGCCGGGATCGGGATCGAGCTCTTCAACGTGCCCTGGTTCACCGCCACCCAGCGCGAAGTCGCCCCGGACCGGCTGGCCCGCGTCTCCTCGCTGGACTTCCTCGTCTCCTACGGCCTGGCCCCGGTCGGCCTCGCCCTCATCGCCCCGGCCATCGACGCCTTCGGCGTCACACCGGTCCTCGGTGTCTGCGCGGCCGCCTGCTTCCTCGTACCGGCGGCGGCGGCGATGGTGCCGACGGCCCGTCACTTCGCGCGGGTGGCTCCGCCGGCGGAACGGCCCTAGCGGCGGCCATTGCTAAAGTGCGCGCCGATGGGTGTCCAGGAACGCGACCGCAAGGTGTACCAGCCTCTCCGCAGGGCCGGCCTCCAGGTACTCCCGGACGCGGTGCCGCCGGGCACGATGCCGCACGTCCACGGAATCGGTGCGGAGGACGTGAGCGATGGCTTCTCGCACCGGTATGACACCCCGCGGCTTGTCGAACGGCTCAATGCCGACTGGTACGACCTCGCGGCGTCCTCGGGGCTGTTCGACCATCGGCGCGAGTTCCTCCTGCAGCTCCCACAGGGCACCCGTTCACACCGAGCCGCCCTGGACCACATGCACTCCGGCAACTGGGCGCCGGCGCTCTGGACCCGGGTCCGGCTCCTCGACCGCTGGGACATCATGGGCCGGGGCGCCGCGTCGGGGTTCCTCGGCGTGCGCTCGGGTCACCCGGGCTTCGACATGATGGCCCTGGACGGCAGCGTGTTCGTCAGTTGCTCGACGGGTGAGACCGGCGTCGGCGTGCTCGCCGTGCACCACCCGCACCGGTCGGAGAACATCCTGCGCCACATGGAACGCATCGCGCGCGACCGCTCTCCCGACGTCGACCGTCAGTACGCGCAGCAGGTCGCTGCCTGGCTTGCCGCCCGGCCGGGGAGCCCTTCGGGTCGCTGAATCGGCCTAGGCGAGGGCCGCTACGAAGGCGGCCCAGGCGGGGGCGCCGAAGGTGAGGTGGGGGCCGTCGGGGACCTTGGAGTCGCGGACGGGGACGATGTCGGGGTGGCCGGCGGCGACTTCCAGGCAGTCGCCGCCGTCACCGCCGCTGTAGCTCACGCCGATGGAACGAATGCCGGCGGCCGAGGAGGCTGTCGGGCAGTTGAAGGCCGCGCTGACGGACGTAGGGGTCGTGTTCCCCTCGCTCGGGGTGGACGGGGTGTCGGCGGCCGGGTCGTACGGGCTGCCGCTGGTCGATCTGGGGCGCTGCAACCTGGACACCGCGCTACGGCTCGCCGCCGTCCTGCACGAGCGGGCCCACCCCTGAGGGAGCGGCGAGGCGGACCGTCAGGCGCGGGAGGAACCAGCCGACCAGGGGGCCCGTGCACAGGGCGACGAGTACCGTGCCCGGGCCGAGGGTGCCGCCGAGCAGCCAGCCGAGGCCGGCCACGGAGACCTCGATGCCGGTGCGCACCGTCGCGACGGGCAGGCGGGTGAGGCGGACGAGGCCGGTCATGATGCCGTCGCGCGGGCCCGAGCCGTACTGCGCGCCGAGGTAGAGCGCGTCGAAGAAGCCGAGGGCGACCAGGCCGAGGGCGAGGTACGCGAGCGCGGCGGCGGTCCCCCGGGGGGTGGGGAGCACGGCGGCGGTGGCGTCGGCGGCGAAGCCGACGATCGCGACGTTGAGGACGGTGCCGAGACCGGGGAGCTCGCGCAGCGGGATCCAGGCGAGGAGCACCAGGAGCGAGATCAGGTTGGTGGCCCAGCCGAAGGAGATGCCGAGGCTCTTGGCCGTGCCGTCGGTGAGCACGCTCCAGCTCGCCGTGCCGAGGCCCGACTCGACGAGCACCATGACGGCGACGCCGTAGCCGGCCAGGCCGAGCAGGAGTTGGGGGAGGCGGCGTGCGGTGCGGCCCGCTCGGAGCTGGGCGAAGGCGTTCCTGCGGGGCGGGTGGGTGGCGGGTGCGGGAGCGGGTGCGGGGTGGGGCATGGGTTCAGCCTCGGGGGCATCTGGACCCGGATTCCATAGCCAGATTGCTTAGGCTGGTCCGATGAAGATCAGCGCGCACGCCGTCGGTCGCATGGTGGGGACCTGGCAGGAGGGGCCCGGGCCGGCGCACCGGCGGCTCTCCGACCGGCTGCGGCTGCTGATCCTGGACGGGCGGCTCTGCCTCGGGGCGGCGCTGCCGGGCGAACGTGACCTGGCCACCGCGCTCGGTACGAGCAGGACCACGGTCGGGGCCGCGTACCGCACGCTGGTGGACCACGGCTACCTGGCCACGAGGGAGCGCGCGCGGGCGACCGTACGGCTCCCGCACGAGGACGCGCCCGCCGGGCGGAGGGCCGGTACGGACGCGGAGCCGGAGCCGGAGGGCATCGACCTGTCCTTCGCCGCGCCGCCCGCACCCCCGGAGGTCCTCCACGCGGCTTTCGCGACGGCGCTGGAGCGGCTGCCGCTGCACTTCGAGCGGCACGGGTACGACCGGTACGGCACTGCGGAACTGCGCGAGGCGGTCGCCGGTTGGTACGGGCGCAGGGGGCTGCCGACCTCACCCGATCACGTCATGATCACCAGCGGCGCGCAGCACGCGATCGGTCTGCTGGCGCGCACGCTGCTGTCGCCGCGGGACAAGGTGGTGATCGACCACCCGACCTATCCGCACGCGATCAGGGCGTTCACCGACGCGCGCGCCCGGCTGCTGCCGGTGGCGGTGGGGCCGTCCGGCTGGGACGTGCCGCAGCTCCTCGCGGCGGCGCGGTCCGCGCAATTGGCGTACCTGATCCCGGACTTCCACAACCCCACCGGGATGTTCATGTCCGCGAGCGTGCGCCGGAGCCTGCGGCCGGCCTGCCCCACGATCATCGACGAGACCCTGGCCGACCTGCGGCTGGAGGCGGCGGACCCGGATCCGACCGAGGAACCCTTCGCCGCGCACCACCCCACCGCCATCAGCGTCGGCTCGGTGTCCAAGAGCATCTGGGGCGGCCTGCGCATCGGCTGGATCCGTGCCGTGCCCGCGCTGCTCGAGCGCGTCGCGCGGGCCCGCCCCGCGACGGATCTCGGCACCCCGGTGGTGGAACAGCTGGCCACTGCGGTGCTTCTGAACGGCGGTCAGACCCGGCGGCCCGAGGCCCTGCTCCACCTGCGGGCGCAGCAGGACGCCCTGCTGGGGACGCTGGCCGAGCACCTGCCCGAGGTCCACGCGCCGCGGGCGGCCGGCGGCGTGACGCTGTGGGCGCGCTTCCCGGAGCCGGTCGCCTCACGGCTGGCGGCCGTCGCGCCGGACCACGGGGTGACGATCGCGGCGGGGCCGCGGTTCGGGGTCGGCGGCGCGTTCGAGCGCCATGTCCGCCTGCCGTACACGCTCCCGCCGGCCCGCCTCACCGAGGCCGTACGGCGCCTGGCCGCAGCCCACCGGGCCCTCACGGCGGGAGCCACCGGGATCCACACGCCGGCGCCGGTGGGCTGAGCCGCGTTGGGCCGTGGCGGTGGCCGTCCCCGGCCGTTCGGGGTACGGCGGCGATCCGGTCCGCCCCTTCTGCCGTCCGGCCTGGGCATCGTCGACGCGACGAACGAAGACGAAAGAAGGTGACGCGATGCCGCTGTATCTGTCGAGGTTCAGCTACACACCGGAGACCTGGGCCAGGCTGACGGCCCACCCCGAGGACCGCGCACAGGCCGCCCGGTCGTACATCGAGTCCGTCGGCGGGAAGCTGCACGGCTTCTGGTACGCCTTCGGCACGCACGACGGCTACAACCTCTGGGAGGCCCCGGACAACGTGTCCATGGCCGCGGTCGCCCTGGCGATCAGCGGGGGCGGCGCGCTCAGCTCGTTCGAGACGACCGTCCTGCTGAGCGTCGAGGACACCCTGGACGCCCTGCGCAAGGCCGAGCAGATCCGCTACCGGCCTCCGGGCGCGTCCGGGATGTCTTGACCCCGGCTACGTGAAGGCCTCTAGACCTTCACGGCGGCGAGGCGGGTGCCGCAGAGCGCGGTGAGGTCCTCGGGGTCGGAGGTGAGGACGGTGACGGGGCCGGGCGCCGCGAGTGCGGTGGCGGCCAGCATCGCGTCGATGGCGTACTTGTGCCCGTGCAGGCCGGCCTCGCGGAGCAGGGTCGTGGCGGCGTGGGCGATCTCCTCGGTGACGGGCTCGACCACCACTCGGGAGAGCGCCCACATGAGGGCCGGCATGTTGATCTTCGGGTGGACCACCTCGACGAGGGTGGCCGTGCTGGTGATGACGCGCATGTCGTCCGCGAGGGCGAGGGCGAGCCAGCGGGTGATCGTGCGGTCCCGCAGCACCGCCTTTGCGAGTCCCTCGCTGTCCAGCACGAGGGTGCCTCCGGGCTTGGTCGGCTTCGGCGTCATGCGACGTCCTTCTGCTCGGTGTCGCTGTCGGACGGGCCTCCGTGGGCGCGGCGGAATTCCTCCCGGGTCGCGTCGATCTCCTCCGCGGTGATCGGTCCGTGCTCCGCCTCCGCCACGGCGACGAGCTCCGCCAGGTTGTCCCGTTCGATCTGGCGGGCCACTGCGGCGGTGACGTAGGCGGAGAGGCCGGACGGGCCGCTGCGGGCGCGAGCGGCCTCGGCGATGTCGCGGGGCATCGAGATGGAGTACTTCTGGGTGGCATCGCTCATGCCACCCATGCTACTTCCGATGCCACCACCGTATTCGGTGTGTGGGGCGTAGATGTACATGCGCATAGGCTCTCGGCATATGCGCGAAGGTGGAGGTTATTGCCTGCCAGTTCGCTCGATGGGGTGATGGCTCGCCCCTCAGTCCGTGCTCAGGCGGGCGTGGAGGTGTTCGTCGTGCCAGCCGTCCGCGTGGAGGAGGGCGCCGCGCATGGTGCCCTCCAGGGGGTAGCCGGAGGTCGTGGCGACGCGGCAGGAGGCCGGGTTGGCCACGGAGTGGGTGATGTACAGGCGGTGCAGGCCGAGTTCCCCGAACGCCCACGGGGTCAGGACGGCCAGGCCTTCGGCGGTGGCTCCGGCGCCGCGGCCGGCGGGGAGGAGCCAGTACATGAACTCGCCGCTGCCGCCGCGCAGGTCGATGTCGGCGAGGGCGATCACGCCGACGGCGCAGCCGCCGTCCGCGGGAGCCAGGGCCCAGATCGCCGAGCTTTCGGTGTGCCAGCGTTCGCGCCAGCGGGCGATGCGGGTGACGGCCTGCTCCTCGGTGAGCCGGTCGGGGCGGTTCCAGTGGCGGATGTCCGGATCGGCGTACGCGGCCACGAGCGCGGGGGCGTCGTAGGGCTCCCAGGGGCGCAGGCGCAGCCCGCAGGGGAGGTCGTACGAGGGCTGGGTGAGCGAGGCCATGTGGCCGGACGGGACGACGGCCGGTATCGAGTCGGTCATCGGATCATCATCGGGCCGGCGGCGCACCCGCGGCGTGGCCGGGACGGGCCCGGCCGGGCCCGGGTGCGGCCATTGGGGGCCGCTCCCCCCGGTGACCGTAACAACCGACGGACACTTCGTCACGGTAAGCGACATTTCATCCCTTTCTTCCTAGTCTCACGTCCCGGTACCGAGTGACCGAGCGAAATGGACGATGAGATGAGACGACGGCTTTCCGCGATCGCCGCGGCCGGTGTGGCCGCGATCCTCGCGCTGGGCGGCGGGACGACCGCGACCGCGACGGGGACCGCGGGCACGAACCCGGACGGCGGCAAGGGCGGCAAGGGTCTGTGCGCGCCGGGCGTTCCGATCGGGCCGGAGGGCGAGAAGTTCTACGACCCGCCGTCGCCGCTGCCCGAGGGGGACCACGGCGACCTGATCTGGGCGCGCCGTGTCGACGCCCCCGACGGTGCGCGCGCCTGCCGGATCCTCTACCTCTCGACCCTGCAGACCGGTACCCGCGTCGCCGTCTCGGGCATCGTGGCCTGGCCCGACGCCCCCGCGCCGCGCAGCGGCCGCAACGTGGTGGCCTGGGCGCACGGGACCGTGGGCGGCCCGCGCCAGTGCGCGCCCTCCGCGGTACCGAACCCGGCGACCGACCTGGTCGGCTACTACACCTACGACAGCCCCTGGGGCATCGACGTCGGCGTGCCCGCGCTGACGCAGTTCCTCGACTCCGGGGACATCGTCGTCGGTACGGATTACCAGGGTCTGGGCACCCCGGGCGTGCACCAGTACACGGTGGCCGTCACGGAGACGAACAACGTCCTGGACTCGGTCCGCGCGGCCCGCCAGATCAAGGACGCCCACGCGAACAACAAGGCGGCCGTACTGGGCTGGTCGCAGGGCGGCGGCGCTGCGGCGTTCATCGCCCAGAACTACAAGGCGTACACCCCGGAGACCAACCTGGTCGGCATCGCGGCGCTGGCGCCCGCCGCCAACCTGGGGCCGGACTTCCGCGGCCTGGTCCTGCCCGGCCCGACGTCCCCCACCTCGCCGTCCCACAACGCGGCGCTGCGCGTCAACGTCTACCGGGGCTTCCTCGCGGCCTACCCCGGGCTGAAGGCGGAGGACGTGCTGAAGCCGGCCGGTCTGGAGGCGCTGCGCGGTGACGGGGTGATGTGCATCGAGCACCTCGCCGACGTGATCCAGAACAACGTGGGCAACGCGGGGCAGCTGGACACGCTGTTCCAGCCGCTGAGCGTGGTGCCGGAGGTCTGGCACCAGCGCTTCCGCGAGAACACGGCGGGCCTGGTCGCCTCGGTGGCGCCGGTCCTGGTGATGCAGGGCACGGCCGACACGGTCATCAACCCGAACTCCACCGACGAGTACGTGAAGCGGGCCTGCCGGTTCGGCAAGCCGGTCGAGTACACGAAGTACGAGGGGGCGACGCACCAGACGATCCCCAACGTCGCGGAGCCGGAGTACCTGGGCTGGATCGCGGACCGGTTCGCGGGCAAGCCCGCACCGTCCAACTGCCCGTGATGTGACGGGTAGCCGAACACCAGCAGTGCATGAAGGCTCCCGGTGGACCACACCGGCCGGGAGCCTTCGTACGTGGGGGCCTGCCGTCAGCGGCCCACGGGGACGGGTACGGAGTCGGAGGCGTCGGTGGGTCCGGCCGCCGGAGCCGTCGGAGCGGTCGCTGGGGCGGTCTCCGCGTCCGGCGCGGCGTTGAACTCGGTGAGCATCTGCCGGGTGAAACCGAAGAAGTAGGTGGCGGCGAAGCCCACGAGGTAGCCGACGGCCAGGCCGCCCGCGTAGATCGCGATGGTCATCCCCATGCCCGACTTGCCGTCCAGCAGCGGGAACAGCGCCCAGCCCGAGGGGCCGATGGCGGTGGAGCCGAAGGCGGTGCCGAGTTGGTTGAAGAGGCCTACGAAGGCTCCGCCCGCGGCGCCGCCGATGCAGGCGGTGATGAAGGGGCGGCCCAGGGGGAGGGAGACGCCGTAGATGAGGGGTTCGCCCACGCCCAGGAAGCCGGCCGGGAGGGCGGACTTGATGGTGGTGCGGATCGAGCGGTTGCGGGGGAGCTTGTAGTAGACGGCGATGGCCGCGCCGACCTGGCCCGCGCCCGCCATGGCGAGGATGGGGAGCAGGACGGTGTAGCCGGTCTGCTCGATCAGGGTGGTGTGGATGGGGATCAGGGCCTGGTGCAGGCCCAGCATCACCAGCGGGAGGAAGAGTCCGCCGAGGACCAGGCCCGCGAAGGCCCCGCCGGTGGCGAGCAGCCAGGTGGCGAAGGTGCCGATGGCGCTGGAGACCTCACCGGCGACGAACATCAGGCCGAAGATGGTGACGAGGCCGGAGATCAGCACCGTGAGGGTGGGGGTGACCAGGACGTCGAGGGCTTCCGGGACCCACTTGCGGCACCACTTCTCCACCTGGACGGCGAGCACTGCGGCGGCCAGTGCGCCGAGTACGCCGCCCTGGCCGGGGGAGAGCTGCTGGCCGAAGGCGTCGATCTTCGCTACGCCCGGGAAGACGATGATCGCGGCGACCGCGCCGCCGAGGATGGCGGTGCCGCCGAACTCCTTGGCCGTGTTGTAGCCGACGAAGACAGCGATCAGGGACATGAAGCCGCTCGCCATCGCGGCGAGGGCGGGGACCACGGCCGGCACCCAGCCCATGTTGGTCAGGAAGCCGTTGAGGCCGGCGATGATGCCGCAGCCGATCAGGGCCGGGATCAGCGGGACGAAGATGTTCGCGATGCGGCGCAGGAACAGCTTGAAGGGGGTGGAGTTCTTCGCCTTCTGGGCGCTCTTGATGGCCGCGCCCTGGGCGGCGAGTTCGTCGGCCGTCACGTTGTGGGGGGTGGCGGGGGCAGCGGGCGCCGGGGCGGCCGATCGGCCTTCCGCGACCAGGGCCTCGAACTCGGGGGTGACGCGGGCGACGGTGCCCGGTCCCAGCACGATCTGGTAGGTGTCGTCCTCGACGACGCCCATCACGGCGGGGAGGGCCTTGAGGGCCTCGTCCTGGACCAGGGAGCGGTCGCGCAGGGTGATCCGCAGGCGGGTCATGCAGTGCGCGATGGAGAGGATGTTGTCCGGACCGCCGACCAGGGGAAGGATCGCGGCGGCTGTGGCGCGGTTCTTGTCAGAGGACATCGTGGTGTTCGCCTTGCTGCTGGGGGCCGGCGGGGGTCAGCGGGGGGTGGCAGGGGTGGGTCGGCGGTGGGTCATCGCGGGGTCTGGGTGAGGGCGGCCCGGAGGTGGCCCTTGGAGGCGGTGAGCAGTTCGCCGGCCGTGGGGCCGTCGACTCCGCCGAGGATGACGAGGATGGCCTGCTTGACCTCGCCGTCGGACGCGGTGAGCGCGGCCTCGATCTCGGCGTCGGGGGCGCCGGTGGCCAGCGAGACGATGCGGCGGGCGCGGGCGCGCAGCTTCTCGTTGGAGGAGCGCATGTCGACCATCAGGTTTCCGTACGTCTTGCCGAGCCGGATCATCGTGAGGGTCGAGATGAGGTTGAGGACGAGCTTCTGCGCGGTGCCGGCCTTCAGGCGGGTGGACCCGGTGAGGAGTTCGGGGCCGACGACGACCTCGATGCCGTGGTCGGCGGCGGCGGCGAGCGCGGAGCCGGCGTTGCAGGACAGGCCGACGGTGAGCGCGCCGCGGCCGCGGGCGAACTCGACGGCGCCGATCGCGTACGGGGTGCGGCCGGAGGCGGAGATCCCGATGACGGTGTCCTCGGCGGTCAGGGCCAGCGCGGTCAGGTCCTCGGCGGCCAGTTCCTTGGAGTCCTCGGCGCCTTCCACGGCCTTGACCATGGCGGAGGGGCCGCCCGCGATCAGGCCGACGACCTCGGAGGGATCGGTGTTGAAGGTGGGCGGGCACTCGCTGGCGTCCAGTACGCCCATCCGGCCGGCGGTGCCGGCCCCCGCGTAGATCAGGCGGCCGCCGCGGGCCATCCGCTCGGCGATCCCGTCGATGGCGGCGGCGATCGTCTCCAGCTCGCCGGCGACGGCGGCCGGGACGGTGGCGTCCTCGGCGTTCATCAGGCGGGCGATCTCCAGGGTGGGCAGCCGGTCGATCTCGGCCAGTTCGGGGCGGAAGGCCTCGGTGGTCAAGGTGGCGAGCTGGGCACGGAGTTCGGCGTACGCGGTCATGGGCTTCGGCTCCTGGGCTACTGGCTGCTGGCTACTGGCTGCTAGCGGGTGGTGCTGCCCCGCTTGGCGGTGGGTACGGGGGTGTGGTGGCGGGGCGCGAGCGCCTCGTACGAGGCTGCGAGCGCGGGCGCCGCGGTCTCGTAGGTCTGCTGGGCGACGCCCACGAACAGGCAGTCGACGACGAGGAGCTGGCTGGTCCGGCTCGACATGGCCGCCGGACGCAGCTGGGTCTCGCGGGCGGCGGAGGTGGCCAGCACGAGGTCGGCGTAGTGGACGACGGGGGAGCCCGCGCGGGCCGTGAGCGCGAGGGTGGTGGCGCCGTGCTCGAAGGCGGTCCGCAGGGGCTCGATGACGTCGCCGGTGCCGCCGGAGTGGGTGATGGCGACGGCCACGTCGCCGGGGCGCAGCAGCACGGCGGTGGTGACGGCCAGGTGCGGGTCGTTGTGCGCGGTGGCGATCAGGCCGATGCGCGACAGCTTCTGCGCGAGGTCCTGGGCGACGAGGCCGGAGGCGCCGACGCCGTAGATCTCGATGCGGCGGGCGCCCGCGAGGGCGGTGACGGCCGAGCCGAGGGCGGCGACGTCGAGTCCGGCGGCGGTGTCGGCGAGGGTCTGCGCCTCTTCCTGGGCCAACTTGGCGACCACGTCGGCAAGGGAGTCGTCGACGGCTATGTCCACGGTGACGGCGGGGGCCGCGCCGGACTCCTGCTGGGCGGCGAGCGCGGCGAGGGCGAGGCGCAGGTCGCGGTAGCCGGGGTAGCCGAGGAGGCGGGCGGTGCGGACGACGGTGGCCTCGCTGGTGCCGGTGCGGGCGGCGAGGTCGCTGACGGTGAGCGCGGCGCAGGCCGCGGGGTCCTGGGCGACGGCCTCGGCGACGGCCTGCATGGAGCGGGTCATCGAGGGGCCGAGGCTGCGGACGCGGGCCCGCAGGGCGGCGGGGGCGGGAACGGGGACGGCTGCGTCCGCCCCGCCGCTGAAGGTTTCTTTCACGTTCTTGCTCACCCTTGAAACTTATTTTCAGAGGGGTGGGAACGTCAAGACGCCATAAGTCACCGGAGAAAGAGGACCTTCGCCACGGGGCCGATCCGGGTCCACAATGTGTCCATGGACCACGCGACCCCCCCAACCCCCCTTGAACAGGCGCTGCACGCCGCACGCGCCCTCGTACTCGCCGATCTCGTCGCGGGCGATGTCGCCGAGGCCTATGTCGTCTCCCTCGTCGAGGACGCGGTCACCCACCGCCGGTGGTGGGTGGAGGAGTGGCCGGAGGGCGTCGACTACCTCGCCGGACTCGTCGCCCAGGACGTGAAGGACGCACTGCTGGAGAAGCACGGCCGCTGGCCGCTGTGCCCGGTCTGCGGGCACGGCGAGCCGCACGCGCTGGACGTGGAGCCCGAGCTCGGACCGGACCCGATGTGGGTGTGCTCGGAGGCCGGCGTACGGGTGGCGCCGGTGGGCGGCCTCGGAGCGGTCCTGGGCGGCGGCTCCGGTTCCGGCTTCGGCGAATGAGCCGCCGGTGACGGTGTACATCGACCCGCCCGACTGGCCGGGCCACGGCCGCCTGTGGTCGCACCTGGTCAGCGACGCCTCGTTCGAGGAACTGCACGCCTTCGCGGCATCGATCGGCTGCCCGCCGAAGGCCTTCGAACGCGACCACTACGACGTCCCGGAGCACCGGTACGCGGACGCGGTGGGCGCGGGCGCGGTGGAGATCGGCAGCAAGGAACTGGTCCGCCGCCTGACGGCTGCCGGGCTGCGGCGACCCAAGGGGCGACCGGCGTAGGCGTTGCCCGTGCTGCCCGTGCTGCCCGTGCTGCCCGTGCTGTCAGGGCCGGCAGGGCCGGCAGGGCCGGCAGGGACGTCGGCTGCGGGAGCGCTGTCAGTGGCGCTGGTTAGCTTGCGTGGGTGACAGAGACGACCGCCAGTGACGACCGCCGCTTCCCGCCCGCCCTGACCGAGGTGTCCCGGGTCGAGTTCGACTACGGGGACGAGGGCGAGGGCGTCGACTTCGAGCCCGACGAGGCGTTCGTGTCCGCCGAGGACACCACGGACTGGCTGCGCCACTGGACGGGGAACCACGAGCTCGACGGGGACGCGTACCGGGTCTTCGGCCAGGACGGCTCCGGCGGCCTCGCCGCTGTCTGGTGCGTCCGTCCGGGGCAGCCCCTCGATCGTCAGCCCGTGGTGTTCATGGGCTCGGAGGGCGAGGTCGGCGTGGTGGCCGGGAACCTGTCCGACTTCCTGTGGGTGCTGGCGGACGGCTTCGGGCCCTGCGAAGCGGCCCTGTACCCGGACCGGGAAGCCCGCCCGGACGCGGACCTGTCCGAGCTCGCCGTGCGGCACGTGACGACCCCGCGCAGGCCGGCCCGCGAGATCGTCGCCGGGGCACAGGCGGAGTTCTCGACCTTCGAGGAAGACCTCTTCGAACTCTGCCGCTGAGCTCCGGCCGCCAGGGCCCTCAGACTTTCTCGGTCGCGTCCGATCGGGACGGGGTCGAGCCGGCCACCACACGGGTCGGGCGGGCCGCGCGGGGCCCCGTACGGCGGTCCAGGCGTAGCGCTACGAGGCCCAAGGCGATGGCGGTGACGGTCATCGCGCCGCCGGCCCAGGCCGTGGCGGAGAAGCCGTAGCCGGCGTCGATGACGGTGCCGCCGAGCCAGGGGCCGCCGGTGTTGCCGAGGTTGAAGGCGGCCGTGGTGGTCGCGCCGGCCAGGGTCGGGGCGGCGCCCGCGACGTTGAACATGCGGGCGTTGAGCGCCGGGGCCGTGAAGAACGCCGAGAAGCCGATCAGGAACGACAGGGCGATCGCGGCCGCCGCCGTGGAGGCCAGCAGGGCCAGAGCCGCGAGGAAGACGGTGGAGGCGGTGATGCCCCACAGCATCACCCCGAACAGGTGCGCGTCGGCGATCCGCCCGCCCACCGTGGTGCCCACCAGCGCACCGATCCCGAAGAGGCCGAGGATCCAGGGGACCCACTTCGAATCGAGCCCGGCCACGTCCGTGAGCAGCGGGGACAGGTAGCTGAAGGCGCAGAAGACGCCGCCGGCGGCCAGCGCCGTGACGCCGATCGACAGCCACACCTGGCGGTCGCGGTAGATGCGCAGCTCGCGCGCGAGCGTCGGCTTCTCGGCGGGCAGCGGGATCTTGGGGATCAGCGCGAGGATGCCGACCAGCGCGACGGCGGAGGCCGCGCCGACCGCCCAGAACGCGGAGCGCCAGCCCAGGTGCTCACCGAGGAACGCGCCGGCCGGGACGCCGAGGACGTTGGCGATGGACAGTCCGCCGATCATGACGGCCATGGCCCGGGCCCGTTGGTGCTGCTCGACCATGGCGATGGCCACGGCGGCGCCGACCGCCCAGAAGCCGGCGCAGGCGAGCGCGGAGACGATGCGGGAGGCGAAGAGCAGCTCGTACGAGGGGGCCAGCGCGCCCGCGACCTGGCCGAGGCCGAAGAGGGTGATCAGCGAGAGCAGCGTGGTGCGTCGGGGCAGTCGCAGCGTGGCCACCGCGAGCAGGGGTGCTCCGACGACCATGCCGATGGCGAAGGCGGATATGAGCAGGCCCGCCTGGGGGATGGTGACGCCCATGTCCTCGGCGATGGGTGGCAGCAGCCCGGAGAGCATGAACTCGCTGGTACCGAGTGCGAAGACGGAGAGGCCGAGGATGTAGACGGCGACGGGCATGCGGGTGCGTTCGGCTGCGGCGGGCATGAACCATCTCAACAGCGACGAACGGGATCACATTCCCCGGGCTACTCGGAGGGCTCGCCGAGGGCCGCGAGCTCCGCGAGCTCCGCGGCCAGGTTCGCGCGGGCCGGGGACTCCCAGTGCGCGGCCCCGTAGGCGGTGCGGAAGAGGCGGGGCAGCTCCAGCAGCTGGCGCAGTACGGCGGCCCGGCCGGCGCGGAAGGCCTCGTCGGGGACGAAGCCGTACTCGGCGCGGACGGCTGCCGCGTAGGCGGCGTACTCCTGCGCCGTGCCCGCCAGGACGCCCAGGTCGGCGTCGCAGAGCAGCTCGCCGTTGGCGTCGCCGGGCGCGGGGTCGTGGGTGATCGTGAGCCGGACGAGGCGGGCCACCTCGGCGGTGCGGGCGTCGTCGATGCCGAGCTCGGGCAGGGCGCGCTCGGCGAGGGCGGCGCTGCGCTCCTCGTTCTCGGAGCGGTCGGGGCGGTAGACGGCGTCGTGGAACCAGGCGGCCAGCTCTACGGCGGAGCGGTCCGCTCGTTCCCCCTCCGCCGTGAGTACGTCGATGCGGGCGAGTACGTCGGCCAGGTGCGCGGTCGTGTGATACCTGCGCTGCGGCTCCGCCCAGGCGGTGAGGAGGCGGTCGGCGTAGGGGGCGGGGTCGAGGCCGGGGGTGGCTCCGGCGGCGGCGGTGGTGGCGTGCCAGCGGGCGCGGAGGTTCTGTTCGCGGTGCGTGTCGGACGTCATGGCGGATGTCATGCGCACATTGTGGTGGTGGCGTGATTGTGCTGGTGAAGGGTGGGCGGAGGCCCGTACTCTGGACATTGGACTAGACCTATTTTCCAATGCGGGACGAAGGATGGGATTACATGAGCAACCGTGCGCTCCTGGAGGTGATCGCCCTCGACGTGGAGGATGCGGTCGCGGCCCAGGCCGGTGGGGCGGACCGACTCGAGCTGGTCACCGACATGGCCGCCGACGGGCTCACCCCGCCGCGCGAGACCTTCGCGGCGATCCGGGCGGCGGTCGACATCCGGCTGCGCGTGATGCTCCGGAAGGCGGACGGCTTCTCGGCGGGTTCCGCGCAGGACGTGGAACGGCTGGTGGAGGAGGCGCGTGCGCTGCGCGCGGAGGGGGCGCAGGAGTTCGTCCTGGGCTTCCTGAACCCCGACGGGAGCCCCGACCTCACCGCCGTCGAGGCGGTCGTGGCGGAGCTCGGCGGCTGCGGGTGGACGTTCCACCGTGCGATCGACCGGGCGGCGGACCGCGACCAGCTCCGCAAGGCGGTCGCGGACCTGCCCGGACTCGACACCTACCTGACCGCGGGCGCGGCGGGCGGGGTCGACGAGGGCCTGCCGGTGCTGCTGGCGGAGGCGGCGAAGGCGGGTACCCCCGGCTACGAGCCGCGGATCCTGGTGGGCGGCGGCTTGGCCCTCTCCCACCTGCCGGTGCTCCGTGAGGCGGGCATCGACGCCTTCCACATCGGCGGCGCGGCCCGCCCTTCAGGGTGGGACCGGCCGGTGTCGGCGGCGGCGGTGGAGTCCTGGCGGGCGTTGCTGAGCTGATCGCTGCGGGTGGGGGCCGGTGCCGGGGGCGGGGTGGGGTGTCGGCCTGGACTGCATGATTTAGGCGCCCTCTGCTCTACTCCGACAAGGCGTGGGGTGTGCCTGCGCCACAAATCACGCTTTACGTCCAGGCCGACACCCCACCCCGCCCCCGTCCCCGGCCCTGGCCCCCCGCTCCCGTCCGGGGCGGGACTTTCAGACCGCCCGCGCCATTTCAGCCGTCCGGCGTTTGAGGACCGGGGTCTGGGGCGGAGCCCCAGGGGGTCCGGGCGCAGCCCGGTAACCCCTTCCAGCCCGTCCGGCGTTTGAGGACCGGGTCAGGGCTGGCCCTGGGAACGGTGGAAGGGCGGGTCGGGGGCTTTGCCCCGCGGGGCTATGCCAGGGCGCCCGGCAGGGGGCTCGCGTGGAGGACGGTCAGGCCCGAGACGGCTCGGGTGAGGCAGACGTAGAGGCGGCGCAGGCCCGTACGTTCGTCGGGCTCGCCCGCCACCACGTCCGCGGGCTCGTGCAGTACGACGTAGTCGTACTCCAGACCCTTCGCGAGCGACGCCGGCACCAGCGTCAGCCGCGACTGCGCGGTCGTCTCCTCGCCGGGCGAGAGGTAGGGCAGGCCCGCAGCCAGCAGCGCCTCCCCGAGCTCCGCGATTCGCGCGTCCGCCGCGATCAGCCCGATCGACCCCTCGTGCACGAGCGAGGCCCGGCAGGCCGCGATCACCTGCGCCGGGAGGTCGGAGGGGGAGTCGACGGGGGAGATGATCAGCGAGCCCGGGGTCTCGCGGACCGAGGAGACCGGGGAGAGGCCCGGCGAGATCGCCGGCAGCAGCCGCGAGGCGTAGGCGATCACCTCGCGCGGCACGCGGAAGCCCGCCGTCAGTTCCTCCAGTACGGCGCCCGGCTTGCCCAGGTGCCCCAGCGCCTCGTCCCAACTGCGCGTCGCCCACGGCGTCGTGCCCTGCGCGAGGTCGCCGAGGACCGTCGCCGAGCCGGTCGTGCAGCGCCGGCCGACCGCCCGGTACTGCATCGGGGACAGGTCCTGCGCCTCGTCGATGACGACGTGGCCGAGCGAGTGCGTGCGCTCCACCAGGTCCGTCGTCTCGTCGATCAACACCAGGTCCGCCGCCGACCACTTCACCGACTTCACGCTGCGCGCCGGCTTGGACCAGAGGAGCAGCGACTGCTCCTGCGCCGACAGGATCCCGTCCGCGTGCTCCGCGAGGAACTCCGGGTCGGAGAGGAGGCGCAGCACCAGCTTGGCCGGTTCGACCAGTGGCCACACCGCCTTGACCACTGCCTTCACGGCGGGATTGCGCGCCACCGCGTCCTGGACCCGGTCGTCGGGCGCCTCGCCCGCCTGCTCCATGCGTACGAGGACCGCGTGCGCGATCCGCTGCGGGAGGGCGTCGCGGGCGGCTCCGTAGCGGATGTCCCGGTTCTGGAGTTCGGCGACGATCTCGGCGATCTCGTACGCGGGCACCCGCCAGCGGCGCGATCCGCGGACCACCATCAGCGGTTCGACCGGCTCCGAGACGTGCGAGTGGACCGCGCGGCGCAGGACCTCCGCCATCCGGGCATCGCCCTTGACCACGGCGGTTTCGGCGGCGTCCGCGCCGCGTACCTCCAGGTCCGTGCGGGCGACCAGGTCGTCGACCGTGGCCTGCTTGACCTCCAGCTCACCGAGGGCGGGCAGGACCTGCTCGATGTAGTGCAGGAAGGAACGGTTCGGCCCGATGACCAGGGTGCCGGTCCGGGCGAGGCGGTCGCGGTGCGCGTAGAGGAGGTACGCGACACGGTGCAGGCCGACGGCCGTCTTGCCGGTGCCGGGGCCTCCCTGGACGCAGACGGAGCCGGACAGGCCGGAACGCACGATCTCGTCCTGCTCGGGCTGGATCGTCGCCACGATGTCGCGCATGGGGCCGACGCGCGGGCGCTCGATCTCCTGCTGGAGCAGCTTGCTGACGGCCGCCGCCTCGGCGGGGTCGGAGAGGTGCTCGTCCTCGTACGCGGTCAGTTCGCCGCCCGTGTAACCGAAGCGGCGGCGCAGCCCGATGTCCTGCGGGTCGTTCTTGGAGGCCCGGTAGAAGGGCTGGGAGACCGGCGCGCGCCAGTCGATCACCATGGGGTCGCCGCCGGCGTCGTGGACGTGGCGGCGGCCGATGTAGAACTGCTCGCCCTCCGCGCCTTCGGCGAGCTCCGCGCCGGGCGCGTGCAGGTAGTTGAGCCGGCCGAAGAAGAGGGGGGTGTGGGCGAGGTCGGCGAGGGCCTTGATCCGGTCGTCGATCTGGGCCTGCAGGACGATCGCGTTGACCCAGTTCGCGGTGACGTCGCGGATGTCGAGGTTCTCGACGTCCTCGCGCATCGCGCGGAGCGCGGAGCGGGAGGCGGCGAGGTGGGCCCGCTCGCGACCCAGGGGGTCGGTGGCGGCCGCGTCGGAGTCGGGGGCGGCGTCAGGGTCGGCGTCGGGGTCGGTGACGTGGGCGTGCGCGGGCACGGAACTGCCTCCATCTGCTGAGGACCTGCGTGATGCGGGCGGACGGGCCCGCCGGTTTCCGAGCGGCGGGCGGCGCTCCCGGTGACGCGGCGGGAGGCGGCAAGAGCGGAGATTCTAGCCATCGCGGCGGCGCTGCGCGAATGGATAACGCGAAGGGAAAGGGGGGCCGAAAGTCCTTCGGGGCGGTGGCCCCGTACGGGGGGTGTTCGGTCCGTGTCCTCCTTCGGACAGAGCCCGTAGGGGGAGGCATGGGCCGGGAGGAGGAGGCCGGAGACCTGGAGGTTCAGCCCTCAGGGCGATGTGACAAGCCGGTCGAAAACCGACCATGGATACATGAGCACCGCAACCTACACCCCGGTCCAGGGTCGCCGCCCTCGCGGCGCCACCGCCACTTCCGACTCCCGCTCCCGCCACAGCGTCGGCAGCGTCCTGCGCGCGGCCAAGGTCTTCGCGGCCACCGCCGTGAGCGTGGTCGTCCTCGGTGAATACTCCGAGGACGCGGGCGTCATACGCCACTGAGGCGCCGCGCCGCGCCGGAGCCCGGTGGCGGCGCCGGAGGCTCTGCGCGGCCTCGCCGCTGCCGCCTGCGCGGGCGGCCGGACGCCTCGGCTCGGGTCCCGGAGCGTTGATCCACTAGGGTCGCGCCGTGACCCGGAGTTCCGAGCCCAGCCGCTCTCCGTCGCCCCGCGCCGCCGTGCTGCTCGCGGGCCCGCTGCTCGTGCTCGGCGTGCTCTGCCTCGCCCTGCGCATCCCGGTGGCCGACGCCCTCGCCCCCGGCCTCTCCGCCGCCGAGTGGAGCCCGCCCGCCGCGTATCCGCCCTTCGCGGCCATCCTCTTCGCCCCGGCCGCCTGGCTGCCGACCGGCGTACTGAAGGCCGTCCTGGTGGGGGGCAGCGCCGGGCTGTTCGCCCTGCTGATCCTGCTGTCGTGCCGGCTGGCGGGACTGCGGGCCCGGCCCGGTCCCGTACTGGCCGCCACCGTCGCCGGGCTGTGGCTGGAGCCGCTGTTCCAGAGCCCGCTGTCCGGCCAGATCGCCCTGGCCCTGGCCTGCCCCGTCCTGTGGGACCTGCACCGGCCGCGCGGCGCCCTCGGCAAGGGCTTCGCGCTGGGCACGGCCGCCGGGATCACCCTGACCCCGGCGCTGCTGATCCCGTACCTCCTGCTGACCGGCCAGGTCAGGGCCGGGCTGACCGCGCTGGGCGCCTTCGCGGGCAGCGGCCTGCTCGGGCTGCTGGTCCTCCCGGGGGCCTCCGCCGAGTTCTGGTCCCGGCACCAGCCCCCGGGCGGCCGCTCGCTCCTGCTGGACTGGCCCCACCTGTGGGTCTGGGCCGCCCCCCTGCTCACGGCCCTGCTCGCCGCCGCCCTGCGCCACCGGTCACCCTTCGGGCAGCAGGATGTCCGCGTCGTCGAAGACCCGCAGCACCACGAGAAGCAGCCGCCCGCGCGACACCATGTACTCGGCCACGATCTGTGAGGTGAGCCGGATCTCGCGGTCCTGCTCGCCCGCTCCTATCGGCCGGGACAGCTCCGTGTACGGATCGCGGGCCAGGATTTCGAGCGCCTTGTCGAAGGAGGCGCGGCGCACGGGTTCCAGCCGGTCCCGATCGCGGCCCGCGGACTCCGTGAAGAGGACCTCGTAGATCTCCTGGTGCGTCATACGACCAGCGTAGTGCTCGGCCATCCCGTCCGTCAGTCCCCGGCCAGCAGCTCGTCGGCGTCCATGATCCGGTAGGCGTAGCCCTGTTCGGCCAGGAAGCGCTGGCGGTGCGCCGCGAAGTCCTGGTCGATGGTGTCGCGCGCGACGACCGAGTAGAAGCGCGCCTCGTGGCCGTCCGCCTTCGGGCGCAGGACGCGGCCCAGGCGCTGTGCTTCCTCCTGGCGGGACCCGAAGGTGCCGGACACCTGGATGGCGACCGTGGCCTCGGGCAGGTCGATGGAGAAGTTCGCGACCTTCGAGACGACCAGCACGCTGATCTCGCCCTCGCGGAAGGCGTTGAAGAGCTTCTCGCGCTGCGCGTTGGAGGTCTCGCCCTTGATGACGGGCGCGTCCAGGTGCTCGCCGAGCTCGTCGAGCTGGTCGATGTACTGCCCGATGACCAGCGTCTGCTCGCCCGCGTGCTTGCGCACCAGTGCTTCGGTGACCTTCCGCTTGGTGGCGGTGGTCGCACAGAAGCGGTACTTCTCCTCCGTCTCGGCGGTCGCGTACGCGAGGCGCTCCGACTCGGTGAGGTTCACCCGGACCTCGACGCAGTCCGCCGGCGCGATGTAGCCCTGCGCCTCGATCTCCTTCCACGGGGCGTCGAAGCGCTTCGGGCCGATCAGCGAGAACACGTCCGACTCGCGGCCGTCCTCGCGCACCAGCGTCGCGGTCAGGCCGAGGCGGCGGCGCGCCTGGAGGTCCGCGGTGAACTTGAACACCGGGGCCGGCAGCAGGTGAACCTCGTCGTAGAGGATCAGGCCCCAGTCCCGGGAGTCGAAGAGCTCCAGGTGCGGGTAGATGCCCTTCCGCTTCGTCGTCAGGACCTGGTACGTGGCGATCGTGACGGGCCGGATCTCCTTGCGCGTACCGGAGTACTCGCCGATCTCCTCCTCCGTCAGCGAGGTCCGCTTGATCAGCTCGTGCTTCCACTGGCGGGCGGAGACGGTGTTCGTGACCAGGATCAGCGTGGTCGCCTTGGCCTTGGCCATCGCACCGGCGCCGACCAGCGTCTTGCCGGCGCCGCAGGGCAGCACGACCACGCCGGAGCCGCCGTGCCAGAAGCCCTCGACGGCCTGCTGCTGATAGGGGCGCAGCGCCCAGCCGGTCTCGTCGAGCTCGATCGGGTGCGCTTCTCCGTCCACGTACCCGGCGAGGTCCTCGGCGGGCCAGCCCAGCTTGAGCAGGGTCTGCTTGATCTGCCCGCGCTCGGAGGGGTGCACGGCGACGGTGTCGGCGTCGAGCCGCGCGCCGACCAGCGGGGCGACCCGCTTGGACCGCAGGATCTCCTCCAGCACGGGCCGGTCGGTGCTGGTCAGGACCAGTCCGTGGACGGGGTGCTTGGAGAGGGTGAGGCGGCCGTACCGGGCCATGGTCTCGGCGACGTCGACGAGCAGCGCGTGCGGGACGGGGTAGCGGGAGAACTCCACGAGCGCGTCCACGACCTGCTCGGCGTCGTGCCCGGCGGCCCGCGCGTTCCACAGCCCGAGCGGCGTGATCCGGTACGTGTGGATGTGCTCGGGAGCACGCTCCAGCTCGGCGAAGGGCGCGATGGCGCGCCGCGCGGCCGCGGAGAGCTCGTGGTCGATCTCTAGGAGGAGCGTCTTGTCGCTCTGGACGATGAGGGGCCCGTTCACGCGCGTGTCCCTTTCCTGCGGGGGAGGGCCACCCGGACGCGGGTGGCCAAACCTCCAGTCTGCCGTATCGCTCCGCGGGTGGAGCGGTTCTGGCCGCTACGGTGCCGCGCAGCGCCGCGGCGAGGGCGCCGCCATGGGCGGACCCGGGGGCCGGGGCCTGTCGAGCCCGGGGGCCGGGCCCGAGTCCAGGGGACGGGCGCGCCGGTCGCGCCGGTCGCGCCGGGCAGGCGGGTCAGGCGGGTGAGGCGGTGAAGGCGAGGATCTCCGGGGCGGCCTCGCGCAGCGTGGGGAAGTGACGGTGGGCTTCGGGGTGGGGGGCGGGGGTGTTGACCGTCCAGACCGTCATGCCCGCCGCGAGGCCCGACCGGACGCCCGAGGGGGCGTCCTCGACGACCAGGCAGTGGGCGGGGTCGGCGCCGAGGAGGGTCGCGCCCAGCAGGTACGGGACCGCGGAGGGCTTGCCCTCGGTCACGCAGGCGGCGTCCACGAGGATCTCGGGGACGGGCAGCCCGGTGCGGTCGAAGCGGCCGCGCACCCGGTGCGCGTAGTTGGAGGTGACCAGGCCCCAGCTCCCCGGGGGCAGGGCGGACAGCAGCTCGGCCGCGCCGTCGAAGGCGGAGTAGGTGCCGGAGTGGACGTCCTCGTCCTCCAGCTCGTGCAGCGCGGCCAGGCACGCGTGCGGGTCCCGGTCCGGGGCCACGGCCGCGAAGGTTTCCATCGGGCGGGTCCGCAGGGCCACGGCGTACACCGCGTCCGGGTCCAGTCCGTGGCGTTCGGCCCAGGTCGCCCAGACCCGGCGCTGGTTGGCGACGGCGTCGACGAGGGTGCCGTCCACGTCGAATAGGACGTATCGGGCTGGAGGTACGGGGGCTGCGGTGGCTGCGGCAGGGGTGGGAGCGGTGGCTGCGGTGGTCACCGGTGGATCATGCCAGGCCGCGCAGGAGCAGCTCCAGGCCGCCCTCGAACTCCCGCTCCGGGGTGACCGAGCGGGCGTCGCGGGCGGTGGCCGTCATGTACGGGAACTCCTGCGGGGGGAGTCCGGCGATGGCGGTGGTTCCGGGTCCGGCCAGCGGCCCGAGGTGCTCCAGCTGCGTGGCGCCGGTCACGTAGGCGATGAGGGCACGCAGCGCGAGCACCCGCTCCTCGGCCTCGATGCCGGCGTCGGTGAGGACTCCGAGCACCGTTTCCGACCAGCGCAGCCCGCTCGGCGAGCGGTGCCGGTGAGTCAGGGTGAGCGGCAGCGTGGCCGGGTGGGCGCCCATGGTGTCGCGCAGGCGGCGGGCCAGGACGGTGATCCGGCCGGACCAGGGGCCCGGGGGCGGCGGGGTGGTGTCGATGCCGCTGAGGACGAGTTCGACGACGAGCGCTTCGAGTTCCTCGCGGCCCGGGACGTAGCGGTACAGGGCCATGGGGCTGGTGCCGAGCTCGGTGGCGACGGCGCGCATGGAGAGGCCGGGGAGCCCGTCGCGGTCGATGACGACGAGGGCGGCGGCGGCCAGTTGGTCCGGGGTGTGTGAGCGGGGGCGCGGCATGACGGTTGACAGCGTACGGCATACGCCTACGCTGGAGAGGTAGGCGTACGGCATACGCTTACGCCTGTCGAGGGAGGGTTTCCCATGCTCGAAACCGGTTCCGTGGTATCCGTACACCGGCTCACGTCCGTCGGGGGAGGACCCGCCGAGGGAGGACCCGCCGAGGGAGGACCCGCCCAGGGAGGGGCCGCCAAGGGACAGCCCGTCGGGGGAGGAGCCGCCGGGGGAAGTACCGTCCGCGTGCCCGACCCGGAGCGGCTCGTCCATCTGCAGTTCCGGCGCTTCGCCGGCTGCCCCGTCTGCCACCTCCACCTCCGGTCCGTCGTCCGGCGCCACGCGGAGATCGAGGCCGCCGGGATCCGAGAGGTCGTGCTCTTCCACTCCCCCGCGGAGGAACTGCGCCCGCACGTCGCCGACTTCCCCTTCGCCGTGATCGCCGACCCGGAGCAACGGCTGTACCGGGAGTTCGGCGTCGAGTCCTCCCCGCGCTCCCTGCTGGACCCGCGCGCCTGGGGGCCGGTGCTGTGGGGCATCGCCCGCTCGGCCGCCGAGGTGGCGCGGGGCCGGGAGCGGCTTCCCGCCCGGCGGCAGCCGAACGGGCGGCTCGGGCTGCCCGCCGACCTGCTGATCGGGCCGGACGGGAGGGTGCTGGCCGCCAAGTACGGGGAGCACGTCTACGACCAGTGGCCGGTCGACGAGTTGCTCCGGCTGGCGGCGGACCGATATCCCGTGGGCGCCGGGGAGGGAGCTGCGTAGGGTCGGCGCATGAGTAGCGATCAGCAGAGCTTCGTCCCGCCGGCCGAGGTGTTCGAGGTGCCCGTCCGGCTCGTCGGGGAGGGCTTCCGGCTGGAGCCCCTCGGACGGCAGCACAACGAGGGCGACCTCGCCGCCTGGAGCGGGAGCATCGCGCACGTGCGCGCCACACCCGGCTTCCTGGGGAACTGGCCTCCGGAGGAGGGGATGAGCCCCGAGGCCAACCTTGCCGACCTGGTGCGCCACGCACGGGACTTCGCCGAGCGGCGCGGATTCACGTACAGCGTCCTGGAGGGGGAGCGCGACGGGGAGGGCGAGGTCGTCGGATGCCTCTACATCTACCCCGGTAAGGAGGACCCGGAGCGCGTGCACGTCACTTCCTGGGTGCGCGGGGACCGGATCCCGCTCGACAAGACCGTGTACGACACGGTCACGCGCTGGTTCGCCGAGGTCTGGCCGTTCGACGCGGAGCGGATCGACTACGCGGCCAGGTGAGCGACGCCGAAGGGGCCCGGGGGGGGAGATGGAGAGGGGGGGGGAACGGGGGGGGGGGGGGGAGAGGGGGGG
>NZ_JBHWMB010000068.1:37240-43366 GCF_042730015.1 Streptomyces sp. NPDC059957
GCTTTCTTCCTATCCTCACTCTACGACCCCGCCCATCCCCCGCCCCTCTCCGGCCGGCCGACCCCAAAGGCTCCCCCCCCACCACCGTGCGCGGGCCGGGCCCCTTCGGGGTGGTGGCCAGAGATGACTAGTGCTGTGACCCGGTGGACCTTCCCGGTCACAGCACTAGCCGCGGACGGTGCGCCGGCGGTGGGCGAACCAGGCGGCCGCGCCGCCGAGGCCGATGAGGACGGCGGCCAGGCCGGAGTACAGGGCGGTGTTGGAGTCCGAGCCGGTGTGCGCGAGGGAGCCGGTCGGCGCGGGGGAGTTGCCCGTGGACGGGGTCGTCGTGGGTGCGGGAGCGGTGGTCGCGGAGCCGGTCGGGGCCGGGGCGGTGGGCGCAGGCGAGGTGGGCGCGGGGGAGGTCGGGGCCGGCGAGGTGGGCGCCGGGGAGGTGGGCGGGGTGGTGGCCTTCGGGCCGAGCACGAACTCCCCGTCGGCGCCCTGGAAGGGGTAGGTGTTGCCCTCGGACAGGCCGACGGAGGCGGTCGCCTTGATCGGGGTGAGCTTCTTGAGCTGCGTCTTCGGGCCGAGCTTGACCTGCAGCCGCACGACGTGGTCGCCGGAGGCGGCGCCGAAGCCCTTGGCGATGACCGGCAGGGCGGCGCTGGTGCCCTTCAGGTCCTTCCAGGCGCCGTCGACCTTGACGCGCGCCCGGAGGTCGGCTGCCACGTCCTGGGACGGGTCGGCCAAGGCCACGTCGAGCCGGGTGCCGAGCCCGGAGTTGAACTGGCCGTCACCGGTGACCCGGTAGTGCAGGTCCAGCTCCTGGCAGTCGGGGGACGCGCCGTCCGAGCAGGGGGCCGCCTTGTCGAACCAGGTCTTGAGCTCGCCGGGCTTGCCCGCCGGGCTGGTCTTGAAGGTGAGGGACCCCATGCCGCCGTCCGCGATCTCGTTCTGGAAGCTCGCCGCCCGCAGGGTGAAGTCGCCGTTGATCGTCGGGTAGCTCTTGTTGAGGCCGATGGTGACCTTCCAGACCAGCTTGCCGCCGGCCGGGATCTCGAAGCCCTGCGAGGAGTTCGTGCCCGCCGGGTAGAACATGCCCTGCCATCCGTAGTCCTGCTGCCCGATCGAGAAGGAGGTCGCCGGGGCGCTCACCGGTTCGACCTTGTAGATCACATCGGCCTTCTGGAGCGGGCTGGCGCCGATGGCGTCGAGGACCATCCACGGGTGGTAGGAGGAGGGCTTGTCCGTCGTGTTGGTCACCGTCAGGTCGAAGGTCTCCGTCGCCCCGCCCCGGGTCAGCGGGCCGCTCGGGACCGGCGCGCTCATCGTGGTCTTCAGCGCCTTCGGGTTGCCCTCGTCCGCAGAGGCCGACAGCGGCGTCAGGACGGTGCCGGCGATGGCGGCGGCGACCACGGCGGCCGAGCCGGTGCGCAGGGTGGCGGTGCGCAGGGTGGCGGAGCGGAGGGCGGCGGAGCGGAAGACGGCGGAGCGAGCGGACATGGCGGATTCCCCCCAGGAATCATCAAGAACACGTGGCAGTGGTGGCCGAGAGGCCGAGAGGCAGTGCAGAGGTGAGGCAGAGGTGAGCAGAGAAAGAGAGGCTGCGCGAGGTGGCCGGCGGTTGAACGCCGTGCCGGTGGTGCGTGGTTCTCGCCGACGGCCCGGTGCTCATGTCCCCGGTCGCTGCTGCGATGAGCTGATCCTCACACAGATCACATCTTCAATCCGTCGTCGGAATGTCACCGCCGTGCAACAGGCGAGAAGGGCTCTTTTTACGGCCTGACCTGCGGAGATAGTGGAATGGGCGATACCTGTTTCGCCGCTACGCGCCCAAGTGCGCCAGCGGCCCGGCCGGGTAGGGAGTCTCCACCGGCAGCAGGGCCCGCGCCGCCTCCTCCTCGCCCGCGCGGAGCAGGCCGTGGACCTCCCGCGCCAGCGGGGTGACATCGCGGATGGAGACCGTCCACTCGTCGGCGTAGGCCCGTGACGCGGGCCCGGACAGGCCCAGTTGGAGCGAGCGGTACGGCAGCGGGTTCAGGTGCGGGTCCCGCTCCGGGTCCCACTGGACGCGGGCCGGGGCGGTGCGCAGTGCCCGCCTCCACGCCTCGCGGTCGGGGTGCACGTCCGGGGCGTAGTGCGACAGACAGGCCTCGCCCAGCGCCCGGTCGAAGCCCGCGCGGGTGATCTCGACGGCCAGGACCGTCTCCTGGTCGGCCTTGGTGGCCCAGCCGCAGCGGTACATCATCCACAGGAACGAGGGCTTGACCCAGGTCATCCGCTCCCGCTTCCAAGCGGGTGGGAACCGGCCCTCCCGGGCGGCCGGCACCCCGATCCGCGGGTGGTACGCCTGGTACACGATGAGGGTGTCGGCGGTGTGCGAGGCGCGGATCTGATGGCGGGGGACCCGGGAGGTGGGGTCGGTGGGGGTGGGGCCGGTGGGCCCGGTGGGGGTTGCGTCGGACATGGCTCCAGGGTGCGGGCCGACGCCCGGCCCGGGCCAGGGGATTTCTCTCCGGGCGCCCCGGCGCTTCCTCCGGGTGCACCCCAACTACACCTGGTCCTCCGCCAGTTCCGCGACCCCCGTGATCCGGTGCAGCGCGAAGGTCCGTACCTCGTCCGCCGTGTGGTCGTAGCCGGTGACGAAGCCGCCCTCCACCCGTACCGGGGCGATGACCCGCTGGCTCGCGGCGCCGTCGGCGTTGACGTAGCCGATCCACACCGCCGACCCGGTGAGCGCCGCCGCCTGCACGGTCGCCAGGGTCTCCGCCGCGCTCGTGCGCGGGAGTTCGCCGGGGGCACCCGGGGCGCCGGAAGGAGCCGGCTCCTTGCGGACCGCCGTCGCCGCCAGGTCGCCCGCGCGGATCGCCCGTACGGCCGCCCCCAGCAGTGTTCTGTCCGGGACAGGCGGCCCGTCGGGGACCGGTACGGGCAGGGCGCGGGCCGGGGTGCGGTGGGCGTCGGCGCGCGAGACCAGGACGTCTCCCGTACGGGATTCCGCGGCCGGGGCGTAGCCCATGGCCCGCAACCCGTCGAGCAGCGCGGTCGGTTCGGCCTGCGCGGCCAGCACGGTCGGGGCGAGGCGGCGCAGCCCGAGGCCCGCGGACCGCTTGTCGGCGAGGATCTCGTTCAGCATGCCGTCGTCGTCGCAGCGCACGTACGAGGAGGCGGCGCCGACCCGGAGGTGTCCGTGCCGCCGGGCCACGTCGTCGATGAGGTACGACAGCGGCTGCGGCACCGGGGTCCGGCTGTGCTCGGTGAGGAAGGACTGCAGGTCGACGGCGGTGTGGCCGGCGTCCAGGGCGCGGCGTACCGATCCGGGCGTGAAGCGGTACACGGTGGCCCCGCCCTTGGACTCCACCTCCGCCAGCACGGCCAGCACCTCGGCGAGAGCCCGCCGCAGCGGACCCGGGGCCACCGCCGTCAGGTCGGCCTGGAGCAGTACGTGGTCCACGGGCTCGGGCAGCAGCGGCGCGAGCAGCGGTGCCGGGTCGCGGCCCTCCAGCAGGGCCCGGCCGGGCGCGGCGAGCGCTCCCCGGCCGGTGACCCCGAGGACCTCCGCCTCGGTCAGCGTCCAGCGGGCGAGGCGGGCGCGCAGTTCGCTCGTACCGCGCACCGGCCGCTCCCAGGCGAGGCGGGCGAGTGCCACGGCCGGGTCGGGGGAGCCGCCCTCGGGGAGGTCCGCGAGGAGGCTCAGGATGCGGCGGCGCACCTCGGGGGCGGCGGAGCGGTCCAGTTCCGAGCCGAGCACCGAGAGCGTGCGGCCCTTCGCGTCCTGCTCGCCGACCAGCCCCGGGGTCCGGGTGGCGGTCAGCCAGGCCGCGGCCAGGGCCGACCAGCGCTCGGCGGGCGGGAGTTCGAGCCAGACGTCGAAGGCGGGGGTCGGGGCGTACCGCTCGTCGGCCTCGCCGTCGCTGGCCAACAGGCCCGCCGCGTAGGACAGCTCGATCCAGAACGCCGCCGACGGCTCGTCGGTGTCCAGGGTGGCGGCCGCCCGCTTCAGGTCGCGTACGGAGAGCCCGCCCGCCCGGAGCACGGGCGGACCGGCGTGCTCCCAGGACTTCACCAGCTCCTCGACCGTCGACAGCGCGGCCAGTGCCTGGCCGGCCGCGTTCGCGTCCACAAGCTGTGGACGGTGCTCGCGGTGCGCGGGAACCTCCGGGGGCAGCGGCTCCGTCGCCCGGTGCGCGAGCCCGCCGCGCAGGTACAGGGCCACCTCGCGCGGCAGCAGCACCGTGCGCGCCGTGGCCGGCAACAGCAGGCCGCGGTCGCGCAGCCAGCGCACCGGAGGCGTCGGATGGGGCGTCACTTCCCCGTACGGCGGGCCCCACACGAGCCGGCCCAGCACCTGGTGGGCCTCCGCCGGAGCCTCGTCGAGCAGCGCCGACATCCGCTCCGGGTCGGTGAACAGGGCCGTCAGCGCGGTCACCGCCGACACCGGGTCGTGCGTCGGGGGCAGCCCGACGGCCGCCACGATCTCCTGGATCCGGGTCGGCGACATGCCCGCCGTGGCCTCGGCGACGGTCGGGCCGAGCCCGGTGGGGGAGGGCCGCGTCGCGGAGGGGGCGAGCAGCTCGCGGGCGGTGCGCACCAGGCGCAGCCGCTCGTCGTCACCCCAGACCAGGGCCTGCTCGCGCAGGGTCGCCAGGGCGCGGGGGAGTTCGGCGCGGGCCCCGTTGTCCTCGCCGGAGGTGGTGCCGGTGTCGCCGCTGAGCAGGGCCTCCAGTACCGCGTACGGGCAGGGCTCCGGGCCCACCGCGAGGGCCTCGGCACTCTGCAGGGCGAACCGGTCCAGGCGGTCCAGCGCGCGCACCACCGAAGCCCGGGTCCCGGCCCGCGTGGCGAGCTGCGTGACGTCTCCGGGGACCGGGCTCAGCAGGTCCGGCCGGGCGCGCAACAGGGCGCCGAGCCCGTCGTCGTCGCGGGCGCGCAGTGCTTCGGCGAGGGAGCGCGGAGCGCTTCCCGCGGTGCTCGGGTCAGGCACGGTCGTCGCCTCCTGGTCGCGTCGGCCGGTCAGTCGGCCGGTCCCCATCCGGTCAACGGTATCCGCTGCGCCCCCGGCCGCTCCACGGGCGCACGCGCTACCTTCGCTTGAGGTGGCACGGGAGGAGCCGGGGCGTGGGGATCGAGAGCGACCATCTGGTCTACGAATATCTGAGCCGGGTCGGGGACTTGGCGCAGCGCAGGCACCTGTCGTCGGGCGACCGGATGCGGCTGGTGGCGGGGCTGCGGGACGAGATCGACCGGCGGCGGGCCAAGTACGAACCGGAGACTCCGGCGGCGGTACGGAGCATCCTGGAGCGGATCGGCACGCCCGAGGAGGTTCTGGATACGCTGCCGGCGGTGGGCGCGGCGGCCGATGGCCCTCCTCCCCCTCCCTCGGCTCCGGCCCCGGCCGCTCCCGCGGTGCCGGTGCAGCGGGGGGCCGCGCCGCCGCACCTCGCGGGGCTCGACGAACTGGGTGCGGGCGAGAAGCTGGAGCCCGACTGGTGGACGGTCGGGCCGGGATCGACGGTGGAGGGCTTCGCGGGCGGGATCGAGATCCCGGAGCTCCTGAAGGGACCCGGTGCGGGGCCGGGTGAACCCGGCGGTGACGCGGACCCGGCTTCCGCCGGGGCCGCCCCGGAGGGTGGGCGGCCCACGCTCATGGGCTACCTGCGCGAACGCCGCCGCCGGGCGAAGGCCGAAGCCGCGGCGGTCGTCCCCGCTGTGGTGGCTGCGCCGAGGCGGAAGCCGTACGCCTTCCTGATGCTCGCCGGGGTGGCCCTGGTCGCGGGGGCCGTCTCCGGGTACTGGCTGCTGCTCGCCGCGGGCTGGCTGCTCGCGTACGCCTCGCGCGTGCTGGGTGCCGCGGAGCGGAAGTGGGTGGTCTTCGGGCTGCCCGGGGTGGTGTTCGCGGGGGCGGTGGTGTGGTTGTGGGGCCGGCTGAACGGGCGGTGGGGTGCTCCTCTGGCCGACGAGGCCCTGAGCGGTGCCTTCCAGGGCCTGCTGCCCTGGCTGGCGCGGGCCGCGGCGGTCTCCTCGGCGGTCTACCTGTTCTGGCGCTCCCGCCGTCGCTGATCCCCTCCGGGGTCGGTCGCCTGGTGCGGCGCCGTTGCCGGGGGCCGGTCCCCGGGCCCCTGCGCCTCAAGCGCCGGCGGGGCT
>NZ_JBHWMB010000069.1:0-1609 GCF_042730015.1 Streptomyces sp. NPDC059957
GTGCCCGGGGGGAAAAAAAAAAAAGAAACCCTCCGCAAAAGGGGTGGGAAACATTTTTTTCGTTGGGGCCCCAGGGGTCGGGGATGCCCTTGTGTGGGGCCTGTTCGGGTTTCGGGGGGTCCCCCGACGCGTTCGCCACGGCTTGGGGAGCGTGCAGCCCGGGCGGCCCAGGTCGATCGTGTAGTGCGTCTTGCAGGTCCGCCCATCGGCCGGGCAGCCGGGCGGATCAGGCCGGCGGGGTCAGGACGGCAGGGCTCGTGCCCGCACCGGCCGTGCCGGTTCCTGGCCGCCTCCGCTGGGCAGCACGCGGACCTCGCCGCCGTCGCTGATCTCGGCCCTGACGATGCCGGTGTCGTCGGCGTACACCGGGTGGCCACCCGGACCCTTCTGGTCGGTCACGGAGACCACCACGACGTCCTGTCCCCCTTCGGGACCGTCCTCGAAGACCAGCTCGTACCTGTGGGCCCGCATCGTGTTCCGTCCGTTCCTGGAGGTGCCGGCAGGTCGCTGCGAGCGGATCACCACGGATCGGCCGGAGCTCACCGCAATGCTCCGCCGCGATCCGCCGACACGCATCTCACGGACCGCCGGATGGCGGCGCCGGCGACGGGACACCCGCGCCTACCATGCGGGGATGGACATGAGCAGGGGCGCGGGCAGGCACCAGGTCGTGTTCGGCTACGTGGCGCACGGGACCGGTCGCCCCGTGCTGGTGCTCCACGGGGCCGGCGTCGACCACCACGAGACCGAGGCCTGCTTCGAACCGGCGCTCGGCGGCCTCGCCGGACTGCGGCGGATCTATCCCGATCTCCCCGGAATGGGCAGGACCGCCGCTCCCGAATCCCTCCGCAGCGCCGATGACGTCCTCGACGCGCTGCTCGGCTTCGCGGACGAGGTCACCGGTGGAAGCCCGTACCTCGTCATCGGCCACTCGGCCGGCGCGTACTTCGGGCAGGCGATGGCCGCGCGCCGCCCGGCCGCGGTCGCCGGCCTGGCTCTCGTCTGCCCGCTGCTGCCGCGAGTGCGAGACGTGCCGCGCCACCGCGTCGTCGAGGGACCGGGCGGGATCGGCGACGAGGAGTTCCGGAGCTACTTCGTGAGGCAGACCCCCGAGATGCTCGACCGGTACGAGCGTCACGTCGCACCGGCCGCGGCCCTCGTCGACCAGTCCGCGCTCGAACGCATCGGCGCCCGGTGGACGCTCGCGCCGGTGCACGCGGCCCCCTATGCGGGGCCGACCGTGATCGTGGCGGGCCGGCTCGACTCCACGGTCGGCTACGCCGCCGCCACCGACCTCGTGGACCACTACCCGCACGCTTCGCTCGCCGTGGTGGACGACGCGGGCCACGCCCTCCCCCACGAGCAGCCGCAGCTCCTGCGCGCCCTCCTCGCCGAGTGGCTCGAGCGCGTCGAGCGCGTCGAGCCCGCGAAGTGACCGGCGAGGGGCCCGGGCCGGACGTTCTCCGGGCATGGTGGCGGGGGGGGGGACGCAAGGGGGGGGGGGGGAGGGGGGGAGACGGCGGGGGGGGGGGTGTGTTCCGTCTGGCCCTCCCGGAGACCAAAAAGAGGACCCCCCTCCATAAACCCCCAACCCCCGCCCCCCTTCCCA
>NZ_JBHWMB010000069.1:1619-5158 GCF_042730015.1 Streptomyces sp. NPDC059957
TTCTCGGGGGGTGGGGGTGGCCCCCCCACTCGGGTGGGGGTGGCCCCCGAGGCCTGCCGGTCGCGCGGGTCGCTCCGTACGGCTAGCCCGTACGGGAGCCGGCCGGGCGCTCCCAGCGGTAGAACTCCCGGGCCATGGCGTCCTTCGGACTGCGCCAGGTCTCCGGGTTGTGCGGGCTCACGTAGGCGGTGAGCCGGTCGCTGAGGTCCCGGAACTCCGGGTGGCCGGTGACTTCGGCGATGGCCGGGCCGGGGGGCCGGTCCGACTCGATGAAGTGCATGTACACGTCGCCGAACTGGAAGAGGCTGCGGCGGGTGACCCCGACGAGGTGCGGCAGCTCGCCCGCGTCCGAGGCCGCGAAGAGCTCGGCGATGTCGGGGGCGGACTGCGGCGCCATGCGGGCCACGATGAGAGCGCGGTGCATCCGGTGTGCTCCCTTTCGTCTCAGACGCGGCTGGCCGCGGGCGTGCGGCTCTCGCGTTCGCGCTGTTCGATCTTCTCCCGGATCAGCTCCATCTGGACCTTGGAGTTCCGGTTGATGTTCGCGGTCATCCAGGCGTCGTCGACGGGTGCCGTCGGCTTCATCGCGAAGTCCTGGGTCCACACCATCCGGGTGCCGCCGGGGACCTCGAAGTACTGCCAGTGGATGTCCATGTGCTCGAACGGGCCGGTCTCGACCCGGCGGGCGCGCACGGTGCGGCTGACGGGGTCGGGGGTGCGTTCCGAGACCCAGCTCCACACGGTGCCGTTCTCGTCCGGGTGCATCGTGAGGCGGAAGCGGGTGGTGGGCCCGTCCTCCTCCAGGACCTCCAGCGAGGCGTACTCGCTGAACAGCCCGGGCCAGCTCTGGAGATCGTTGGTCATCGCCCAGACGGTGTCCATGGGCGCCTTCACGACGATCTCGTTCTCGGTGTGTCCTGCCATCTCAAGCTCCGGTCATCAGGCTGGTGTTGACGAGTTCGAGGAACTCCTTGGGGGTCTTGCAGCGGTCCGCGTCGGTGGGCAGGGCCCGGCCGCGCTGGTTCTCCAGCAGCCCGACGATGCCGAGCAGGCCCAGCGAGTCGAGGCCGTAGTCGTCGAACAGGGAGTCCGGGCGGTTCTTCATGTCGGCCGGGTCCACGGTGATGCCGGCCCCGGACTTCATCAGGGCGGCCAGCTCCTCGACGGTCAGTCGTTCGGACATGAGCGGCTCCTTCTGTCTCTGGTCTCTAGGAGGGGATCTTGATGACGAGCGCGGCGTTGGAGCCCATGAGGCCCCGGCTCAGCACGAGCGCGGTGCGCAGCTGCGCCGGGCGGGCGCTGCCGGTCACGACGTCGAGGTCGTGGCACACGTCGAACACGTTCGGCGTGGGCGGGACGATGCCGTGTTCCAGGGCGAGGACCGCGGCAGCGGTGTCGAGGGCGGGGGCCGCGCAATAGGCGCGCCCCGTCCCGGTCTTGGGGGCCGTGACCGGTACCTTGCGCCCGTGTGCTCCGAGGGCGGAGAGGATCGCGGCCGCCTCGGCCCGGTCGGCCTCCGGGGTGCCGAGCGCGTCGGCGAAGACCACGTCGACCTCCTCGGGGGCGCAGCCCGCTTCCCTCAGGGCGCCCTTGATGGCGTGGGCCAGGCCCTCGGCGGAGGCGTCGGCCCGTTCGGGGTGGTGCGGGCCGGTGAAGGTCGCCGCGTGTCCCGCCAGGAGGGCCCGTACGGAGGCGCCGCGGCGGATGGCCGCCTGCTCCTCTTCCACCAGGAACATCGCGCCGCCCTCGGCGGGTACGAAGCCGCAGGCCTTCTCGGTGAAGGGCCGGTAGGCCCGCTCCGGATCCTCGTGGGTGCTCAGGGCCTCGTAGCCGAGCTGGCAGACGATGGAGTACGGGGCCAGGGGCGCCTCGGTGGCTCCGACCAGCATGGCCTTGCTGCCCTGGTTGATGGCCCGGGCGGCGTGCGCGAAGGCGTCGAGTCCGCCCGCCTCGTCGGCGGCGACGACCCCGCAGGGGCCCTTGAGGCCCCGGCGGATGGAGATCTGCCCGGTGCTGGCCGCGTAGAACCAGGCGATCGACTGGTACGGGCCGACGTAGCGCGGGCCCTGGCCCCAGAGGTGCTGCAGCTCGCGCTGGCCGAACTCGCCGCCGCCGGAACCTGCGGCGGTGACCACGCCGACCGAGAAGGGGTCGTCCTCGTAGTCGGCCCGGCCGAGCCGGCCGTCCTCCAGGGCGAGGTCGGCCGCGGCGAGGGCGTGATGGGTGTAGCGGTCGGTCTGGACGAGGTAGCGTTCCTCGACCATGGAGGCCGCGTCGAAGCCCCGTACCTCGCCGGCGACGCGCAGCGGGAGGTGTTCGCAGCCCTCGCGGGTGACGCGGCCCAGGACGGAGGCGCCCGACTGGGTCGCCTTCCAGAAGGCCTCGACGCCGATGCCGTTGGGCGCGACCACTCCGATGCCCGTGATGACCGTACGGACGCTCACGAGACCACCTCCTCCTTGCGCTCGTCGGGGCGGGTCATGACGACCGCGGACTGGAAGCCGCCGAAGCCGCTGCCCACGGAGAGCACGTTGCGCAGGGTGCGCTCGCGGGCGACGCGCGGGACGTAGTCCAGGTCGCATTCCGGGTCGGGGGTCTCGTAGTTGGCCGTGGGCGGGACGACCTGGTGGGTCATCGCCAGGACGCAGGCGGCCAGTTCGATCGCCCCGATGGCGCCGAGCGAGTGCCCCACCATGGACTTGATGGAGGTCATCGGCGTCTTGTAGGCGTGGTCTCCCAGGACCTTCTTGACCGCCGCGGTCTCGTGGCGGTCGTTCTGCTTGGTCCCGGAGCCGTGCGCGTTGACGTAGTCGATCTCGCGGGCGTCGGTCCGGGCCTGGGCGAGGGCGGTTTCGATGGCGCGGGCCATCTCCAGGCCCTCGGTGGTCAGCCCCGTCATGTGGTGGGCGTTGCCGAAGGTGGCGTAGCCGCCGATCTCGCAGTAGACGGTCGCACCGCGGGCGCGGGCGTGTTCCAGCTCTTCCAGGACGAGGACGGCGCCGCCTTCACCGAGGACAAATCCGTCGCGGTCGGCGTCGAAGGGCCGGGAGGCGTGGGCCGGGTCGTCGTTGTTGGGCGAGGTGGCCTTGATGGCGTCGAAGCAGGCCACGGTGATGGGCGAGACGGGCGAGTCGGAGGCGCCGGCGATGCAGACGTCCATCTTGCCCTCGGCGATGGAGTGGAAGGCGTAGCCGATGGCGTCGAGTCCGGAGGTGCAGCCGGTGGAGACGGTCTGGACCGGTCCGCGTGCTCCCGTCTTCTCCGCGACGGCGGAGGCCAGGGTGGCGGGGGTGAAGGCGCGGTGCAAGTGGGCCCCGGCGAGCCGGTGGTCCACGTCCCACCAGTCGCCCGACTGGCTGACGGCCACGTAGTCGTTCTCCAGGCGGGTGGTGCCGCCCACGGCGGTGCCGAGGGAGACTCCGGTGCGCCAGGCCTGGTCCGTGGTGAGGTCGAGTCCGGCGTCGCGCACGGCTTCGGCGGCGGCGACCAGCGCGAACTGGATGTACCGGTCCGCGCGGGCCGCCTCCTCGGCGCCGAGG
>NZ_JBHWMB010000069.1:5168-17470 GCF_042730015.1 Streptomyces sp. NPDC059957
CGGCAGGGTCGAAGTCGACCTCCGCGGCTATCCGGGAGCGGAAGCCGGTCGGGTCGAAGAGGGTGATGCCGCGGGTCGCCGTACGCCCGTTGGAGAGCAGCTCCCAGAAGGCGGAGGTGCCGATCCCGCCGGGGGCGACGACGCCGACCCCGGTGACGGCCACGCGTCGGCGGGTCACGAGACCGCTCCCGCGCGGTCCGGGGGCCGCTCCCAGGCGGAGCCCTCCGGGTGAACGGCCTCCTCGGTGTCCACGTGCCCGAGCTTGGGGTCCGGGGCGAGCGGTCCGAGGTGGAAGACCATGCGGGCCTCGGTGCCGCCGACGTTGCGGAAGCGGTGGCGCACGTTCATCGGGACGAGGAGTCCCTGGTCGGTGAGGAGCGGGTGGGCCTCGCCGTCGAGGTCGACCTCCAGCTCACCGGCGACCACGTACACGAACTCCTCGGAGTACGGGTGGTAGTGCTCGGCGATGTGCTCGCCCGGCGCCATGACGGCCAGTCCCATGAAGCCGCTGGTGCAGCCCACCGAGGTCGGTGTGAGGACGGCCCTCAGGTCGCCGCCGCGCCTCGTGTTGGGCTGCGTCTCGCTGAGGTCCACGATGTGCGGTGGGCGTTGTCTGGTCATGGCGGGGGTTCCTCCTGGCGGTGGGGGGCCTGGACGGGGCTGGTGGGTGGGGGGTCCGGGGATGAGGGGTCCGGGGCCGGGCGGGCCGGGCGGGCGGTGCCGCGCGGCTCAGCTTTCGGCGGGGGCCCTGCGGTCGGTGATCAGGCTCATGGTGTGGCGGACCGCGGACTCGGCTGCCCCCTCGGACCCGGCGGGCCCGTCGGCGGGTGCGGCCATCAGGCGGGCGAGTACGGCCGCCTTGCGCGGGCCCCGGACGCCGAAGGCGGTTTCCAGCCCGGCGCCGTGCGGGCTGCGCACGTCGATGAGGCGTACGACGATGTCGTCGCGCTGGAAGATGCTGCTGCTCACGGTCGGGGCGTCGGACCGGTGGGCCGCTTCCTCGTCCTGCCGGGCGAGGAACCGGGCCAGCGCCGGTCCGCAGCCGGGCTTGGCCGGGTAGAACAGCGCGTGGCGGCGTACGTCGGAGCGGTCGGCGCCGCCCGCCTCGTGCGCGGCGACGTGGTGGACGGCGGGGAGCGCGGCCCGCATGAAGAACATCCGGGCGGACTCGGGGTCGCCGAGGTCGCGGTCCTGCTCCAGGTAGGGGTTGATGGCCTCTTCCACGGCCCGCACCTCGGGCTGCTCGGAGACGTGCCGCAGGGCTGCCATCAGGTCTCCGCGGACCTCCACGGTACGCACGACCCGGTTGCCGTGCATGAAGAGCGAGGTCCGCATGAGCCGGGTGTGTCCGTCCACCTTCGCCTCCGGGGAGGCGTAGCTGGAGAGGAGCGCGGCGACGTTCTTCTCGCTGCCGGGCTTGACCGTGAAGGTCAGGGCGTGGCGGACGATGCCGGCGCCGAGCCGGGGCGCTTCCTGCAGGCGGGCGCCCGTGGGCCGCTGCGCGTCCTGGTAGCCGCGGCCGGTCTCGCGCAGGACGGTGTACTTGAGCGGGCGCATGGCGCGGGCGCAGGCGCCGAGCGGGCGGACCTGTTCGGCGTGGTGCTCGCTGTTGACCCAGGCGAGGTACTGCGGTGCGCTCTCCCACTCGCTGGTGATGAGCCACTGCGAGGGGTTCTCGAAGGACTGGCAGAGCTGGTCGCTGATGTGGCCCGGTTCGGACGCGATGTCGTGGCGCAGTTGCTCGTACGCCTCGAAGAACCGCTGCTGGGCTCCTTCGTGGAGGTCCATCAGCAGGACGACCCGGAGCATGGATCCGTCGAAGGCGGACTGTGACACCCGTTCGGACAGGGTGGTCGTCATCTGCTCACTCCTTCGTGAGGGCCCTGGGGGAGGGCGGGGTTTCATCGCGTACGGACCCTCGTCCGTCATCGGCGGTGGCCGCCCCGGACCGGCGGCCGTCGCGGGGACGGCAGGCCGGCGTGTCTTCGGGGGAACCGCTGTCGCTCATCGTCATCCGGGTGCGGACGTACCGCTACATCTCCGGATCAAGCGGGTGACAACCGGCGTATCTCCTGGGCTTGGCCAGCGATCGGGGGCATAAAAGAGTGCACTCCCCCCACACAGAATTCAGGAGCTCGCAGCTGATGGAAGACACGGCAGATGTTCGCGTACCGGTTCTCGTCGTGGGCGGCTCCCTCGTGGGTCTGTCCACCTCGCTGTTCCTGAGCCGTCACGGCATCAGGCACCTGGTAGTGGAGAAGCACGCCGGTACCTCCGACCACCCGCGCGGGCGCGGTATCAACGCCCGGACCATGGAGTTGTTCCGGGTCGCCGGGGCAGAGGGCGCCATCCGGCAGGCGGCGTCCGCGCTGGAGAACAACATGGGCATCCTGCAGACGGAGTCCCTGCTGGGCGGCGATCACAAGTGGCTGGTCAAGGCCATCGACCCGGCCGGGGCGCTCAGCAAGTTCAGCCCGACCGGCTGGTGCGTGTGCAGCCAGAACAACATCGAGCCGATCCTCGCCGCGCAGAGCCGCGCCCAGGGCGCCGACGTGCGGTTCTCGACCGAGCTGATGAGCTTCGACCAGGACGAGACCGGGGTGAACGCGCTGGTCAAGGACCGGGAGACCGGTGAGCACATCACCGTGCGCGCCGACTTCCTGATCGCGGCGGACGGCCCGCGCAGCCCCGTGCGCGAGCAGCTGCGCATCCCGCAGACGGGCAGCGGCGAGCTGTTCCACAACGTCAGCGTCACCTTCCGCTCGCGCCGGCTCGTCGAGGTGCTGGGCGACCTGCGGTTCATCGTCTGCTACCTGATGAAGCCGGGTGCGGACGGGGCACTGCTGCCGGTGGACAACGACACCCAGTGGGTCTTCCACCTGCCGTGGCACCCGGACCAGGGGGAAACCCTGGAGGACTTCACCGAGGAGCGGTGCAGGGAGCAGATCCGGGCGGCGATCGGCGTACCGGACCTGGACGTGGAGATCGGCGGGAAGGCTCCCTGGCACGCGGCCGAGCGGATCGCCGAGCAGTACTCGTCCGGGCGGGTGTTCCTGGCCGGCGACGCGGCCCACGAGATGTCCCCCACCGGCGCGTTCGGCTCCAACACCGGCATCCAGGACGCGCACAACCTGGCCTGGAAGATCGCGGCGGTCCTGGACGGCTCGGCGGGCAGGGAACTGCTGGAGACGTACGGGGCCGAGCGGCACCCGGTGGCCGTGGCGACCGCCCAGCGCGCCTCGGCCCGTTCGGCGGAGCACAGCCACCCCGGGTACGCGCCGCCGCCCACCATGGGCGGTGGACCGGGCAGCGGGGTCCTCACGACGGCGATGGCGTACGCGTACCCGAGCGGGGCGTTCGTCGGAGGGGCGCCGGACCGCCCGGTCATCCCGGAGGGCATGCGCATGAAGGGCGACCCCGGCACGCGGGCCCCGCACATGTGGCTGACGCGGGCCGACGGCGAGCGGGTCTCCACGGTGGACCTCTACGAGCGCGCGTTCGTGCTGCTGTGCGGCGCGGGCTCGCCGTGGCGGGAGGCGGCCGAACGGGTGGCCGAACGGCTGTCGGTGAAGCTCGACGCGTACGCCATCGGGTCCGCGGGCGCTCCGGGGGCGGATCTGGTGCAGGAGGAGGGCTCCGACTGGAGCGAGGTGCACGCCATGTCCGCGCAGGGCGCCGTGCTGGTGCGGCCCGACGGGTTCGTCGCATGGCGCTCGCAGGGGCCGGTGGTCGATGCCGAGGCCGCGCTGTCCGAGGCCCTGTCGACGGTGCTGCGCCGGGCCTGACCCGCCCGTACGCGGAGTGGTCCCCCTGCCGCCGGCCCGTAAGCGGGCCGGGGGCAGGGGCATTCATGGGTGTTGCCGGTTGCCAGTTGACCGCGTCAGCCGCAGGTCCAGCAGCCCGCCCAGCAGCCGGAGCCGTGGTGCGCGGGACGCCGGCGGCGGGCGGTCTCGGTGGGGGCCGTTCCCGCTCCCGTTCCCGACCCCGCGGAGTTGCGGCGGGCGAAGCAGGCGACGACCACCGCGATCGCGGCGAGTTCCTCGGGGGCGGCCACGCCCTTCTCCACACGGAGCAGGCTGGCTATCGGGGGCATCTGGGCTATCGGAGCGTCCTTCAGCATCGGCTCGGCCTCTCGCACAGGCGGATAGCAGGACCCCCCTCGCGGAATCCAAGGACTCCGGACCCTGCCGACGCTAGCGGGGCGCGACACGCCCGGCATACCGGGCAGTTGCGCGAAAGCCCAGGTCGCGGCCGCGTCGACCGGGTGACGCCGGGCTGTTCGCGCCGCGCGGTGATTGGGCCGTCCGAGTGGCGGGCCCCCGGAAACCCCGGTGCGGGCGGCAGCGGCGAGCGGTCACGTGGGACTCCTGAGGGGGAGTCCCGCGCGACCGCCCGTGGGGAGCACGCCGGGCCGTTCAGCGGGCCGGTTCAGCGGGACGTGCACTGCTTCCAGGAGAAGTGGTACACGCTGTTGATGCTTCCGTCGGTGGAGTCGAGCGCCATGTAGCTGGTCGTCGCCGGGTCCGAGGTGCCGACCTCGGCGCGCAGCTCGGTGTTGATGTTGAAGTTGCGCTGCTCGCCGCAGGGGGCGAAGACCAGTGCCTCGATGCCCGTGGTGTCGGAGGCCTGCCAGTTGTCGTCAAGCTTGCCGTGGAACTTGTGGGTGCGGGAGTCGGTCTGCTTCATGCCCTGGAAGTAGTAGCTGGCCTTCTGGGTGCCGACGGCTCCCTTCTGCAGGCTGCCGAATCCCCGGTAGTCGACCTGGGCGACGGCGTAGGTGAACCCCTGCGGGACGTGTACGACCAGGGAGAGCAGACAGTTCTTGCGGCCGTCGGTCGGGGCGCTGTTGCCTCCCGCCATGGCCAGGTACTCGCTGTAGGTGACGGTGAAGGCCGAGTTGTCCTCGGCCACGGCGACGGTGGCGCTGCCCGGCCGGCACCCCGAGCCGTTGACCGTGGCGACGTCGACGGTCACCCGGTCCTCCGGCGCGGCGGGGGCCGCGGGGCCACCCGCCGCCCCGGCGGCAGAGGCGGGCAGGAGGGTGAGGAGGCCGCCGGTCACGAGGACGGCGCCGAGCGCGGTGCGCAGTGTTCTGATCACCCGGCCATGGAAGCGGTCCGTACCGGGCCGATCGGGGAACGGGTGCGCGGCCTCACTCCGATGGCCGGGCCCTTTCACCGCAGAAACGTCCCGCCAGGGCACCGGGGAGGGCCGAACGGCTCATCGGCAGGGCGCCGAGCACGTCGGATCACCCTATTCATGCCGATATTTCCTATGCTGAGCGCCCTACGGAACCGCCCGCGCCGAGGAGCCCCATGCGCCGCCTGCACCGGTCCGCCCTGCTGTCCGCGACCGCGGTCCTCTCCGCCCTCGTCCTCGCGACCGCACCGGCCGCCGCCGGCACGCCGGCGCACGACACGGACGGAAGGACCACGGAGACCGGAGGGGCCGCGGGAACCGGAGGGTCCGGAGGGTCCGGAGGGTCCGGAGGGTCCGGAGGGTCCAGAGGGTCCAGAGGGTCCAGAGGGACCGCGGGGACCGACCCGGCCGAGGCCGCCGTGATCGGCGCCGGCCACGCGCGCGCCCACGCCGAGCTGCGCCGGGCGGCCAAGGGCGCCGTGGAGTACCCGCAGTCCCGGCGCAACACGAGCCTGGCCTCGCTCACCGGCTCGCAGCGCGAGGCCAACTCCGCTTTCGAGGCGGCGGTTTCGGGACGCTTCGCCGAGTACTTCCCCTCCCCCGACTTCGGCGTGCACGTCGCCCAGCTGCCCACCGGCAAGGTGCTGCTCTTCTCCTTCTCGCGGGTGGAGACCGACCCCACCAAGGAGACCGGCCCCACGGACCGGATCGGACCGGCGAACGCGGGCCGCGCTTACCTGTGGGATCCGGCGAAGGGGACCGGCGCGCGGTCTTTCAAGAAGGTCACCCCACCCGTCGTGCTGATGCCCGACGGTACGCACGCCCCGCGCCCGGCGCCCTTCTTCTGCGCCGGGCACTCCTTCCTGCCCAACGGGATGCTGGGGGTCTTCGGCGGCAACACGGGGGGCAAGGGTGGCAGCGGGGCGAAGCTGTCCTTCGTCTTCGACCCGTGGACCGAGGGCTGGTACCGCAACCGCGATATGGCGGTGGGCCGTTGGTACCCGTCGGTGGTGACGGGCGCGGACGGCCGCCAGATCATCATGTCGGGCCAGTCGGAGCGCGGCACGGGAACGCCCACCCCGGTGGTGGAGCGGTTCCCCGCGCTGGGGCAGCCGGTGCCCTGGCGCCCGTACGACATCCCCGTGGACCTCTCCGTACAGCGGATGCGCTCCGACGCGCCGTTCCGCAACGACTACCCGCACCTGTTCTCGCTGCGCGACGGCATGATCTACGGTCTGGGGCGCGACGCCGACCAGCAGTGGCTCTTCGACCCGCGCACGCAGGCCCGTACGGACCTGCCCAGGCGGCCCGCCGATTTCCGGGGCTACGGCTCCGCCGTACCACTGCCGGCGGGGTTCCGCGGACCCGACTCGGTGCTGGTGCTGGGCGGGGATCCGCTCGACCCGAACACCTACCGGCTGTCGGGCGGGGCCTGGACCACGGAGGAGCCGCGCGCCTTCGGCCGGACCCAGGACGACACGCTGATCCTGCCGGACGGCACGCTGCTGACGGTCAACGGGGCGAAGGACACCAGGGATTACGGGTTCGGGCCGTTCAACCCGAAGGCCGATCCGAAGTTCCGCCAGACCGAACTGCGGGGCGGTGACGGGCGGTGGAGGCTCGGGCCGGCCCAACGGCTGCCGCGGGGCTACCACTCCAACGCCCTGGTGCTGCCGGACGGGCGGGTCATGGTCACCGGGGACGAGCTCCAGCAGATCGCCAACGACCCGGACATCAAGGACGGCATGGACGGCTCGATCGAGATCTACGAGCCCGCCTACCTGCACCGGGGCGCCCGGCCCGTACTGGACCGGGTCCCGGCGGGCGAGATCGCCCACGACGCGGAGTTCTCGGTGGAGAGCCCGACGGCAGCGGGCGTACGGCGCGCCGTACTGCTGGCGCCGACGACCGTCACGCACGCGGTCAACACCAGCCAGCGCCATCTGGAGCTGCGGATCACCGGTGTCCGCGGGCGCACGATCGGGCTGCGGGCGCCGGCCACTGCGGCCGACGCCCCGCCCGGGTACTACATGCTGTTCCTCCTCGATGCCCGGGGCGTGCCCGGTACGGCGAGGTGGGTCAAGCTCGGCAAGCGGTGAACCCGCCCGGAGCTAGCCCCCGGTGATGACGAACTGGGAGCCCGGTTCGATCAGGATGTTGCCCTGGGCGGATCCCGTGATGGTGACGTTGGACAGGATGGCGTTGCCGCGCGCCCCGCCCATGCCCAGGATGCCCGAACCGTTGTTGGACTTGTCGATGCTCACGTTCGTGATCTTCACGTCGGGCATGACCCCGCCGCCGGTCTTGAACTGGATCCCGTCGTAGGTGGAGTCGTGGATGTCGGTGTCGCGGATGACGACGCCCGGGATGGGCAGGTTCGACGGGAAGAGGGTGATCGCGCCGAACTCCTGGTCCTCGTTCCAGAAGGCGCCGCCGGTTCGGTAGAGCCCATTGTTCGCGATCAGGGTCTGCCCGGAGAAGGGCAGCGGGTCGTGGTCGGTCGCCAGCATGATGGCGGGGTAGTTCATGGTGTCGTAGATGAGGTTGTTCTCGATGGTGTTGCCGTAACCGCCGTAGATGGCGATGCCGTTGGCGCGCCACGGGAGCTGGATGGTGTTGTTGCGGAAGTGGTTGTCGTGGCCGATGTCGACCGACTGGTCCTTCACGTACTTGCTGGACCACACCGCGAGGGCGTCGTCACCGGTCGTGCGGAAGGAGGAGTTGAAGACGGTGGAATTGCGCGTGCCGTTGGCGAAGTTGATGCCGTCGGCGTACGTGTCGCGGATCCGCATGCCGTTGAACTCGATGCCGTCGCCGGGTCCCCACAGGGCCGGGATGTTGTCGTAGTCGCGGCCGACCCAGACGCCGACGTTGGCGTGCTCGATCCACACGTTGGTGATCTTCGTGTTCTTGCCGAATCGGCCGTTGAGGCCCACGCCGCCCTCGGCGTTGCCGTCACCGCCGCGGATGCGGCCCGAGCCGAAGATGGCAATGTCGGAGATCTGGGTGTTGTCGTCGATCTCGAAGCCGAAGTTGCCCTCGTGCGGGTGGTTGATGCCGCCGGCGTCCTGCGGCTGGGTGAGCGTGTAGAGCTGGGAGTGCCACATGCCCGCGCCGCGGATGGAGACGTTGCTGATGCCCACCTGGTTGAACTGACCCCGATTCAGCGGGTCGTCCGTGAGGATCTTCTGCTCCTGGCGCCACTGGCCCTGCGGGATCCAGACGCAGGCGATCTGCCCGTTCTGGTCAGCCGTCACGGCCTTCTGGAGGGCGAGCGTGTCGTCGATGCCGTCGTTCGGGATCGCGCCGTAGTTCGTGATCGAGGTGCACTCGGCGGGCTTGGGCGCCGCCGGGGCCACCTGCTCCAGGTCGATCAGGTCGATGACGTAGTACGAGGCCGTGTCCCCCGCGTCCCGCTGGAGGCGGAAGGTCGTGCCGGGCGGGTAGCTCTGCGCGAGCAGGGCGTGGGACTCGTCGAAGAGCCTGCGGGCGTCGCCGCCGGGGGTGTTGGTCAGGCCCTCGGGGCTGTCGGTGCTGCCGTAGAGCCAGCTGTGCTTGGAGGAGAGGGTCAGCTTCTGGGCGAAGCTCCCGTTGACGTACAGGCTGATCGTGGCGTCGGCGCCGCCGCCGCTCGCGGCGTCGGGAACCGAGTTGCGCACGACGATGGAGTTGGCCTGGTTGGTGGACGTGAACTGTACGTACTGGCCGGTCGAGGAGAGGCGTACCGACTCGCGGCCCGAGGACTCCGTGGCGAAGTTGGTGTGCCCGAAGGTGCGCTTCGCGTCGCTCTGCAGCAGGGTGCCGGTGTAGCTCCCGGACTCCGCCTCGTACTCGGTGTACGGGAGCGCCGCCCCGCGGCCGACGACCACGGCGCGGGAGTGGCTGTTGTTGGTCTCGTTGGTCTCGGCGACGAGGTTGGTCCCGTCGGCGGTGGCGGTGAGGGTGGCTCCCCCGCTGACCGCCGTCCAGGTCCCGTTGATCGGCACGTTGACGGTCGCGCCGGCGGCGATCGCCGGGGTGGGGCCGTTCAGGGTGGTGGAGCCGGCGGCCAGCCGGGTGATGCTGCCCGCGCTCACCGCGGCGGTGCCGCGGTTGCGGACGGCCACGGTGAAGGAGACCGGGGCACCCACGGCCGGGTTGGCCGGGCTGGTGGTGATGGAGAGGGCTTCCAGGTCGGGGCCCGGCGCCTGGGCGACGACGAGCTTCGCGGCGGCCGTGCGGCTGTTGTTGGTGTCGTCCTGCTCGGGGACGCTGCCGGCCGGGTCGACGACGGCGGAGACGGTGTAGCTGCCCATCGGACGCTTGCCGACGGCCACCGGGACGGTGGCCGAGGCTCCGGCCGCGAGGGCGCCGACCGGGGCGCTGCCGGCGGCCGCGCCCTCGAGGCTGACGTTGACCGTGGTGGCCGGGGAGGCGGCGGAACCGGCGTTGCGGACGGTCGCGTTGACCGTGACGGCGTCGCTCTCGGACGGACCGGCCGGGGACCAGGCGAGGTCCGTGACAATCAGGTCCGGGTTCGGGGCGGCGGCGCCGATGACCTGGAACTCGGCGGCCTGTCCGCCGCCGGCTCCAGTGTTGCCGGAGAACTTCAGCTGGACCTCGGCGAGCCGGCCGGAGACGGGAACGGCCACGGTGTTCTGGTTGCCCGCCGGGCTGAACGCGTAGTCGGCGCGGGCCTTCAGGGTGGTGAACCCGCTCGCCGACTGCTCCCGGCCCAGGACCTCGAAGCTCTGGGTGCGGTTGCCCCAGGCGGGATCGGGGTTGAGCTTGAGCACCACTCCGGTGACGTCGGCGTTGGAGCCGAGCTTCACGGTCAGCGTGGACTGCTGGCCGCCGGCCTCCCAGTAGCTGGTGACGCTGTCGTCGTTGGCGTTGGCCGCGACGAACGACTGGGTGACCGAGGAGGCCTCGATGGGCTTGCCCTTGGCGAGGTTCACGCCGACGGGGGGCGTACCCGGGTCCCCGGGATCACCCGGGTCGCCGGGGCCGCTGCCGTCGGCGGAGTACACCTCCAGCTCGGATATCTGCGCCGCCTGCCATCCCGTGTTGGCGGTGACGCTCACCCGCACGTAGCGAACCGTCGCGGCGGTGAACCCGATGGTCACCGCGTTGGACTGGGCGGGGTTGAACACCCGTCCCGCCGAGGCGGACAGGGTGGTGAAGGTGTTCCCGTCGGTGCTGCCCTGCACCGCGAGCGTCTCGGTGCGCGTCTCCCAGCCGGCGGGCAGTTTCAGCACCACCTGGTCGACGGCGACACTGCTGCCGAGGTCCACCTGCACCCACGTCGGGAAGGTGCTGCCGGGCCCCTCCCAGTACGAGCCCTGGTTGCCGTCGGCGACTCCCTGGGCCCCGTACCCGCCGAGGGATCCGCTCGCGGACACCGCCTTGCCGAGGGCGAGGTTGGGGCCGCCCGCCGCGGCGGCGAGGGTGACGGGCAGGAGCCCGGCCGACATCAGTCCCGCGACCACAGTGCCGGCCAGCATCAGCCGACCGCCTTGATTCCATCTCATGCTGTCCTCTGTTCCATGAGGGGACCGGCCCGACGCAACCGCGCCTGCCGCAAACTTGCGCACCGTTATTAATTTTTTGAGTGATCTGATCGCAGTTATGCGGCCATGGCGCCACAGGTTTCTAGCAGATGACGACTTTGTCAACGCTTCACGCACAGAGGGGAGTTCGGATCAGACCCCGGGCCAGCCGCACTCCAGGTGGTCGAAAGCCACATCCAGGGCGCGCCGCGGGTCCGGGCTCAGGCCCGGATCCGGAATCTCCAGGACGTAGCGGGCCAGGATGCGCAGCGAATCGTCGGCAGCCGGGCGTCCGCACTCCTCGGCGATGACCCCGGCGACCTTGACCTGGTCGAAGCCCTTCTCCAGGAAGAGCCGCAGGGCGGCGTCGGTGTCGCCGACAGCGAGCCCCGCTCGTCGGGCGGCCCGTCCACGCCCTGCCCGTCGGGCACCGCTGGGCCGCCGCTCCCGGCGTCACCCTGATCGGCGACGCGGCCCACCTGATGTCCCCCTTCGCCGGGGAGGGCGCCAACCTGGCCATGCTCGACAGCGCCGAGCTCGCCGCCGCCCTCGTGGCGCGCCCCGGAGACCCGCAGGGCGCCCTCGCCGCACGCGAGGAGGCGGTGCTCCCCCCACCGCCGCGGCGGCCGCGGCCGAGTCCGCGGACAACCTCGGCCTGTGCTTCGGCGCCGGGGCGCCCCGGACCCTGGTGGAGCGGATGGCCTCCTACGCCGGCTGAGTCCGGCCGGGCTCCATGCGGGCGGCGGGGGCCGCGGACGGGGCGAGACGGACCACCGCCGCGCGCCCGGAGCTCCGTAGCAGGACTTCCCGCGCCCCCGTCGCCAGAACGGCGTCGTACGGGCCCAGTTCGGCGGAGCCGTCGACTTCGACCCTCCCCTCCAGGGCCACGATCAGCAGGCTCTCGCCGGGCCGGACGGCGAGCGCGAGGGCGCCCCGTACAACGGCGGTGTCGGCGCTCACCACGCCCCGCCGGTACATCACGTTGAAGTTCACCACCGGCCCGGCCAGCAGCCGGCAGCCGGTCGGCTCGTCGCCGGGGAACCGCTGGGGCGCGTACCTCCGGTCCACGAGACGTCGTACGCCGCCGATCTCGAGGTCCATGCCGGCGCCCTCCGCGAGGGTGAGCGTGCGGTCGACGCCTGGGAACACGGAGAAGGCTCCGTCGGCGGTGACCTCCGCGAGGCTGACCCGCCAGCCGAAATCATCCATCCCGGAGCCCTCGGGTCCGGCGGCGATCTCGCGGGTCACTCCCCCGCCGTTCTTCCACCGGGCCGCCGGGCGGTCGGCCGCCCGCAGGATCCGGATCGTTTCTTCGCTGCTGGTCATGGCACCCTTCCGGCTCCGGTGACACGCGCCCCCGGTCGGGCCGAGCCTATCCAGCCGGGCGCGGGCACCACGCGAGAACGCCCCCTGGCCGCGGCGGGTGCGCTGCGGCGAGGGGGCGGCCCGGTCGCCTCTTCCGGATCAGGCGTCGGCCTTCTCGACCGGGAGGGCGGACACGCTCGCGGCGGAGGCCGGGGAGGAGACCGGGGACGCACCGCCGCCCGCGACCGCCGGTGCGGGGGCGTCCGTCCGCGGGCCGTGTGCCCCGCGCAGGCCGATTCCGCTGATCAGCGCGACCAGGCCGAAGGCCAC
>NZ_JBHWMB010000069.1:17480-20615 GCF_042730015.1 Streptomyces sp. NPDC059957
CCACGGCGCCGATGGCGAAGGTGAGGGTGAAGCCGGATTCCGCGGGCAGTGCCGGGACTCCCGCCGGCAGGTGCTCGATCGTCTTCGAGGCCAGGATGGTGGTCACGATGGCGCTGCCGATCGCACTGCCGGTGGAGCGGGAGATCGAATTGATGCCGTTGGCGATGCCGCTCTGGTGGTGCGGAACGCTCGCCATGATCACGGCCGGCATCGCCGCGTAGCCGAAGCTCACGGCCGCGCCGACGATGAGGCCGGCGCCGATCACCGAGGCGCTGTGCCCGTGGTCCAGGGCCAGCCACCCGAAGCCGGCGGCGCCGAGGGCCGCGGCCACGGCCAGTGCGGCGCGCGGCCCGCGGTGGCGGACCAGCTGTCCGCCGATGGGCGAGGCGAGGAGCGAGACGATCGCGCCGGGCAGCAGGAACTCCACGGAGGCGCGCAGGATGGAGGCGTCGAAGCCGTAGCCGGTCAGGGCCTTGGGCATCTGGACGAGGTAGGAGACACCCAGGAAGTTCGCGAACATGCCGAAGCCGACGAGGATGCCGGCCAGGTTGGCCATCAGGACCGGACGGTGGACGAACATCCGCATGTCGACGAGGGGCTCGCGGACCTTGAGCTCGGTCAGCACCCAGACGGCGGTCATGACGACGGCGCCGGCGAAGCTGCCCAGCGTACGGCCGGAGGCCCAGCCCCACTCGTGGCCCTGGGAGATCGGCAGCAGGAGCAGCAGCAGGGCGATGCCCAGGGTGAGGGCGCCGAGGAAGTCCGTACGGCCGCCGGTCTTGTGCCGGGTCGCCGGAACCAGGAAGACGACGGCGAGCAGCGCGAGGACGGCGAAGCCGGTGGCCATCCAGAAGGCGTTGCGGTAGTCCGCGTCGCTGCCGGAGGTCAGCAGGCCGGTGGCGACGAGCGCGAGGCCGCTGCCGAACGCGAGGGTGCCGCTGACCAGGGCCATCGCTCCGGGGAGCTTCTGCGGGCGGACCTCTTCGCGCAGCACCGACAGGGCGAGCGGGAAGATCGCGGTCGCGGCGCCTTGGAGGACCCGGCCGAGGAGGAGCAGGGGGAGGGAGGACGCGAGCGCGGCGATGACGGAGCCCGCGACCATGACGCCCAGTACGGCCACCAGCGTCGGCTTCTTGCCGTGCTGGTCGCCGAAGCGGCCCAGCAGCGGGGTGAAGACGGCGGCGGACAGCAGGGTGGCGGTGGTCACCCAGCTGACGTTGGCGGTGGTGGTGCCGAGATCGCTGCGGATCAGCCCCAGGATCGGGACCGGCAACGTCTGCATCATCGACACGACCATGGCGGCCAGGCTCAGGGCGAAGACGATGACCGTCTCGTTCCGGTGGCCGCCGGCCCGGGTGGTGGCGGTGGGGGTGGGGCTCATGACAGGGAGGACCTTTTCAGTGCTTCAGATCGCAGATGTTTGATGTCATCAAGTACTTCGACTCCAGCAGACGGTAGACCTCAATAGTTAAGGTGGTCAAGTAAAAGGTTGATAATGTGAAGTACCTTGAGTACGCTCCTAGCATGAGCGCCACCACCCCCCACGCCGTCCCGACCAAGCTGGAGCTGCTGGAGCTGCTCGCCGCGATCGGCACCGCCCAGTGGCGGGACTTCGCGGGGGCCGCCGCACACCACGGCCTCACCTCCACCCAGGCCAAGGTCCTCGCCCAGCTGAACGGTCCGCTCCCGATGCGGGGCCTCGCCACCCTCCTGGTGTGCGACGCCTCGAACGTGACCGGCATCGTGGACCGGCTGGAGGCCCGCGAGCTCGTCCGCCGCGAGCCCGACCCCACGGACCGGCGCGTGAAGAACGTCGTGGCCACGGAAGCGGGCCGCGAGGTGATCCGCCGCGTGCGCGAGGAGATGCAGGCCACACACGGCGCCCTCGACACCCTGGACGACACCGAGCGCGCCACCCTCCACGCCCTGCTGGAGCGACTGCGGCCGACCTTGGAGAAGGACGCCTGAGGGCGGGTCCGAGCCGCTCGGACGCCACTACGACACCACTGAGACGCCACTCCGAAGCCGGATCGCCCGAACGCGTTGGCCAGGGGAAACGCCACCTGACAGACTGCAACGGCTTCAGAACATTCCAGGAGGACGCATGTCAGAAGAATCAGACACCCCGCAGAACGAATCGCCGGCCGAGGTGGCCAAGCGCAAGTTCAAGGAGGCCCTGGAGCGGAACGCCGCCAATGCCCAGTCGCAGCAGGCACACCAGAGCCGGGCGAAGATCCAGGGCGCCGGCGGCAACCCCGGGGGCAAGAACAAGAAGGTCCGCCGCAAGACCGGCTGACCGCGGCGGCGTCGCACTGCCGCGACACCGCCCCCGCCGGCCCCGACGGGGTCCGGGACCCTCATACGGTCCGGACCCGGTCGGGGACGGCATCCCCCGGCGCGCGGGGCGCGAACCAGGGGCGCACGCACACGCACGCACTCGGGGAACGGGATCCGCCCGCCCGTCGGCGTTGGGTCAATCGGCCGACGCGCGACCGCACCGGTGGAGTGCAACGTTGAGCCACTCGGGTGATGGGTGATAACCCCCGGTGTCCACGGCAGTTGAGCAGCTCGTCCCGCCGAGGGCAGCTATCTCATGCGACAGTGCGACAGAAGAAGGATCCCCCACATGCTCAAGAAGTTCATGGCCACCGCAGCCGCCACCGCCGCCGTTCTGGGTGCCGGTGCCGCCGTAGCCTCCCCGGCGATGGCGATCGGCAACGACAACGGCGTCAACACGGTCAACGGCAACGAGTCCTCCCAGGTCTACGGCAACCAGGAGACCGCCGGCTCCATGAGCCCGCAGATGTCCGCCATCCAGGGCTCCCTGAACAAGCTCTGTGTCGGCCTGCCCGCGAAGGTCAACGCCCAGTCGATCCTGGCCCTGATCAACGTCGGCGTCCAGGACATCCCGATCGCGTCCAACCCGCAGAACCAGCAGTGCGCCGAGAACTCCACCCAGGCCAAGGGTGACGAGACCGCCTCGCACATCCTGAACAACATCCCGGTCCTCTCCGGCAACCTCTCCGCCGGTAGCTGACCCAAGAACGAAGCGGCGGTGTCCCTACCCTCCGGGGGTGGTGACGGAGGGTCGGTTTTGTTTCGGCCCTTGCGAGCCCAGAACACCCCCCCCTCCAG
>NZ_JBHWMB010000069.1:20625-42720 GCF_042730015.1 Streptomyces sp. NPDC059957
GGGACAAAGCTGCCTCGGACGTCATGAAAAACCTCCTGTTCCTTTCCGGCACCCTCTCCTCAGGGAGCTAACCAAAGAACGAAATGCCGGTGCCCCGCCCTTCGGGGCGTGGCACCGGCGCTTCGTTTTGGTCTAGACCTTGACAGGTCCAGACCATCCTCGCTTCAGTGGGCGCAGTTGTCCGTTGACCGTTGCCCCCCACGGCAACTCCCCCCACTGAAGGAGAACTTCCGTGATACGCACCCTGCGCCGCCGCGCCCTCGCGCTGGCCGCCACCGCGGCCGTCACCCTCGGCATCGCGATCGCCCTCCCCTCCTCCCCCGCCGCCGCGGCTCCCGCCTGCGCCGGCGCGTGGGCGACCTCGGCCGTCTACACCGGCGGCATGAACGCCTCGTACGGCGGCCACAACTGGCAGGCCAAGTGGTGGACCCAGGGCGAGACCCCGGGCACCACCGGCCAGTGGGGCGTCTGGTCGGACCAGGGCGTCTGCGGCGGAACGACCCCGAACCCGGACCCGACCACCCCCAACCCGTCCGGATTCGTGGTCAGCGAGGCCCAGTTCAACCAGATGTTCCCGAACCGGAACCCCTTCTACACCTACAACGGCCTGGTCGCGGCCCTGTCGGCCTACCCCGGCTTCGCCACCACCGGTGACGACACCGTCAAGCGGCGCGAAGCCGCGGCCTTCCTGGCCAACGTCTCGCACGAGACCGGCGGGCTGGTGCACATCGTCGAGCAGAACACCGCCAACTACCCGCACTACTGCGACGCGAACCAGCCCTACGGCTGTCCCGCCGGGCAGGCCGCCTACTACGGGCGCGGGCCCATCCAGCTGAGCTGGAACTTCAACTACAAGGCGGCCGGCGACGCCCTGGGCATCAACCTTCTGGCCAACCCCTACCTGGTGGAGCAGGACCCGGCCGTCGCGATGAAGACCGCGCTCTGGTACTGGAACACGCAGAACGGCCCGGGCACGATGACCGCGCACGCCGCCATGGTGAACGGCGCGGGCTTCGGCGAGACCATCCGCTCCATCAACGGCGCCCTGGAGTGCAACGGCGGCAACCCCGCGCAGGTGCAGAGCCGGATCAACAAGTACCAGAGCTTCACCCAGCTCCTGGGCGTGACCCCGGGCAACAACCTGAGCTGCTGAGCCGGGCCGGCGCGCATTCGGTCAGCGCGCCTTCGGTCAGCTGGTCCGCAGCGTGGTGGCCAGCTGGGCCCGGGACCGGACGTCGAGCTTCTGGTAGATCCGGGTCAGCCGGGCCTCCACGGTCTTCACGCTGACGAAGAGCTTCGCCGCCGCCTCCTGGTTGCTGGCACCCTGGGCCACCAGCACCGCGAGGCGGGCCTCCGCCTCCGTGAGGGCGGCCAGGGGCCGGGCCCCGCCGCCGCCCTCACTCCCGGACAAAGACGGGGACGGCTCCCGCGCGAGCTCCGCCCAGGGAGTCGCACCGGCCCGGGCGAAGGCCTCCGCGGCCGCCGTCAGTGCGGCGCGTGCGGGTGCGCGCCGCCGGCGGCGGCGCTCCACCCGGGCGAGCGCGAGCAGTGTGCGGGCCCGCTCCAGGGGCAGTTCGAGGCGCTCGAAGCGCTCGGCGGTGTCCTCCAGGAGGGCGACGGCCGCCTCGGCGTCGCCGTGCGCGGACAGGCACAGCCCGCGGGCCCGGTCGAGGGCCGCGATCACGCTGGTGCGGCCGAGCGCGAGGGCCGTCGTACGGACCCCGGCCTGCAGCTCGGCGGCTTCGTCGGGCGCGTCGGCGGCGACCAGGGCTTCGGCCAGCTCTCCGTGCCAGCGCAGGATCGAGGGGTCGACCACCTGCTGGGCGGCTTCCAGTTCGGCCACGCGGCGCAGGGTGAGCACTGCCTTCGCGGCCTCGCCCGTGGCCAGCTCGACCAGGCCGAGCACGTACAGGCCGCGGGAGAGGAAGACCTGGTCGTGCTCCTCCTCGGAGGCTTGGATGCCGCGCCGGGCGTAACCGGCGGCGCGTGCGAAACCCCCGCCCATGGCCTCGGCCAGGGCGGTCAGGTACCAGGCGGGGCCGGGCGAGAGGCCCGCCTCGACGGTCAGCCGCAGGGCGTCGCGGGCGTGCGCCGTGGCCGCCGCGCACCTGCCCCGGCGCAGTTCCACCTCGGTGAGGCTGCGCAGGACCTCGAAGACGTCCTCCGCGGATCCGGTGCGCCGCACCGCGGGCAGCAGCACCAGGAGCTGGCGGCCCGCGTCGGCGAGCCGGTCGTCGAAGAGTGCGTGGCGGACGGCGAGGTACTGCGGGGCGTTGCGCATGCCGAGCGGTACTTCGGGTGCGGGCAGGGCGAGTGCCTCGGCGAGGATCTCCTCGGCGTCCGGATCACCGAGGATGCGGCCCATCCGGGCCCGTACGGTCAGCGCCATGGCCTCTGCGACCTGGTCGCCGCCCGCGCGGGCCAGTACGCCGGCCTGCGCGGCGGCGTCGCGGGAGCGGACCGGATCGCCGTCGCTGAGGTTGTGCTTCCAGGCGAGCCGCAGCCGGATGGCCGCTTCCAGCGCCGGGTCGCCCTCGGCGTCGGCCGCGGCGTGCGCGAAGGTCTCGTCGAGGGATCCGAGGGCCTGGCCCTCGGCGTCGATGACGGCGAGGCGGGCCCGCACCCGGTCGGCGGGCGAGGCGTCTCGGGCGAGTACGGCGCGGGTGGCGCGGCGGGCCAGGTCGGCGCGGCCGGCCCAGCCCGCGTCCTCGGCGGCGCAGACGAGCCGGGCGAGTTCCGCGGCGGGCAGGTGGCAGGGGGTCCGGTCGGCGGCGAGCAGGCCGAGCTCGGCGGCCAGGGCCCGCTGGCCGCGGCGTCTGCAGGAGGCGGCGGCCTCGCTGATCTCGGCGGCGAGCTGCTCGTCGGGGGCGTCCACGGCGAGCGCGCGGTGGCGTACGGCCTGGACCGGGTCGTCGACGGCGGCGGCCAGGGCGGCGTGCCCGACGGCGCGTTCGGGCCAGCCCGCGTCGGCGGCCAGCGCGGTGGGCAGGGCCCCGGCGGTGAACCGGATGGTGCCGTCCTCTTCCACGGTGAGCAGCGCGGCCCGTTCGGCCACGGCGAGCTCGGCCTCCGCGTCGGGTCGCCCGGCCCGCCGCAGCAGTGCGGTGGTGGGGCGCGCGGCGAGGGCGGCGTACAGCAGGGTCCGCCGGGCCTGGGCCGGCACGACGCCGAGGAGACGGCGGGCCACCTCGCGGGCCTGGCCGGAGACGGGCAGTGGATCGGCGTGGTGGGGGCCGCCCTCGCGGGAGCCGGCGGCTTCGGCGAGGGAGTGGCCCAGCGCCAGGGCGAGGCGGGGGTTGCCGCCGCTGGCCTGGTGGATGCGGCCGGCGAGGCGGGCCGGCAGTCCGCGGCGCATCAGCAGTTCGGCGACCTCGTCGGTGCCGAGCGGGGGTACCCGTATCTGAGGGGTGTCCGGTCCGCAGAGGGCCTCGCTGAGCGGGGCCCCGCCCTGGACGCATTCGGCGGCGAGGACCCGTACCCGCGGCGGGGTCAGGCGCAGGGCGAAGCGGAGCAGGTCGGTGCTCTCCGCGTCGAGCCACTGGGCGTTGTCGAGCGCGAGCAGGACGGGTCCGCGGGCGGCGAGGCCGCGCAGCACCTCGACGACGGCGAGGCGCAGGGCGACGTGGTCGCGGCCGGCCCGGGGCGCGTCGGCTTCCCGGCGCAGGAGGGCGATGGCGGTGCGCTGCGGTCCGGAGAGGCTGTCCAGCGAGGTGGCGGGCACGGAGGCGAGGAGGGCGGCGGCGGAGGCTTCGGGTATCCACCGGTCGGTGGCTCCGGGGGCGAGGCGCAGCACGGTTTCGTGGCGCAGCGCGGCGGCCTCGGTGAGGGCGCGCAGCACCTCGGTCTTGCCGGAGCCGGCCGGTCCGGTGAGCAGGGCCCGCCCGTGCGTGGTCAGCGCGCGGTCGACCGCCTTGATCAGTTCGCCGTGTCCGACGGTCGGGAGTCCGACGGTCGTGTCAGCGTGCCCCGTCGACACCACCACGCACAGCCACCAGCCTCTCGCTTGCCCGTTCCTGTGCCCTTCCTGTGAGACGCGACAATACGAGGTCGGATGCCCGGTGGACCCGGATTGTGACGCAGATTCCAGTCACGTGACAGGAAAACCCGCCGGACCTGCCGATACGTGGTGCATCGGCGGATCCGGCGGGCTCGCTTGGTCCGTACTATCGCTCCGTCAGAGGGAGTTCAGAACCGGGTGGGACGGGGTGTGGGGGCTGGGTGAGACGGGGTGTGGGGGGCTGGGTGGAACCGGGTGGGACCGGGCTCAGAAGCCGAGGTTCCAGGAGTCGATCTTGCCGATGTCGCCGCCGGCGTTGTCGTTGACGCGCAGCTTCCACGTGCCGTTCGCGACCTCGGAGGAGGCGTTGACGGTGTAGGTCGTGGCGATGTTGTCGGCGCTGCCGCCGGTGCGGTTGTGCAGCGTGTACACGGAGCCGTCGGGGGCGACCAGGTCGACCTTGAGGTCACCGATGTAGGTGTGGACGATGTTCACGCCGACCTTGAGGGTGGCCGGGGCGTTGCCGGTGACACCGGTGACGGTGATCGGGCTCTCCACGGTGGTGTTGTCACCGATCGCGAAGTCCGTGGTGTTCTCGAAGCCCGGGGTGGGCGGCGTCGAGGTCACGGCCGCCACGGTCGCGGCGGCGTCGGCGAGGCCGGTGCCGCAGCCGCCGGTGCAGGTGCCGGCCAGCGGGCGGGCGTTCGTCTTGATCGCGGACTCGATCTGGGCCGGGGTCAGCGCGGAGTTCGCCGACTTCAGCAGGGCGGCGAGGCCCGCGACGTGCGGGGCGGCCATGCTGGTGCCCTGGTAGGGCTCGTAGTTCTCGGCGCCGGGGGTGGTGGCGCCGGCGTTCAGGGTGGACCAGATGCCGTTCTCGGGCGTGGTGATGGTGCCGGGCGTGTCGGTGGCGCGGCGGGTCTCACCGCCCGGGGCGGCGACGTCGATGATCGCGCCGTAGTTCGAGTAGAAGGAGCGGTCGCCGGTGCGGTTGCTGGAGGCGACGTTGATCACGTTGTTGCAGCTGGCGGGCGAGAAGCCGGCCGCGTCGGAGTTGCTGTTGCCGGCGGCGACGACCACGGTCGTGCCGCGGCCGACGGCGGCGTTGATGGCGTTCTGGTACGTGGCGGTGCAGGCGCCCGAGCCGCCGAGGCTCATGTTGATGACCTTGGCCGGGGTGGCGTTGGCCGGGATGCCCGAGACGGTGCCGCCGGAGGCCCAGGTGATGGCGTCGACGATGTCCGAGGTGGCACCGCCGCACTTGCCGAGGACGCGGACGGGCTGGATCTTCGCGCCGTACGCGATGCCGGCGATGCCCTTGGAGTTGCTCGTGGCGGCGGCGATGGTGCCGGCGACGTGGGTACCGTGCCAGGAGGAGTCACTGGCCTTGGAGCCGGTGCCGCACTCGCCGGCCGCGCTCCAGTCACCCTGGTCGGCCGGGTTGTTGTCGCGGCCGTTGCCGTCGCGGGCGGCGGTGGAGCTGGCGATGAAGTCGTAGCCGGCGACGACGTTCGCGGCCAGGTCGGAGTGGGCGACGTAGCCGGTGTCGATCACGGCGACCGTGACGCCGGAGCCGGTGGTCGTGTCCCAGGCGGCCGGGACGTTCATGCCGGCGGCGGGCTCGAAGAGGTCCCACTGCTTGGCGTACTCGGTGTCGTTGGGGGTGACGGCGAGTGCGTACGCGCGGGAGTCGGCCTCGACGTAGGCGACGTCGGGGTCGGCACGGAACTGGGCCATGACGGCGGCCGCGTCGGCCGGGGCGCCGAGGGTGACGAGGGCGGCTCCGGTGCCGAGGCGGCGCTCGAAGGTGGCCTTCTTCGAGGCCTTCTTGCCCTTGGCCGCCACGTCGGCGGCGGCGGCGGAGTTGGAACCCGACTCGGCGGCGGAGGACTTGTACCCGACGATGAGGTTCTCGACGGGGGCGCCGGCGGCGGGGGCTCCGGCAGCCGGGAGCTGCGAGCCGGGGGCGGGATCCGCGGCGGACAGCGCCAGGGAGGTGGTGGCGGTGCCGGCGAGCAGGGTGACGGACATCGCCACCACGGATATGAGCCTGCGTCGTCTGGATGCGTGCACGGTGTTCCCTTTCGCGGGCCGCCACAGAACGCGCCGGGGCGGCCGGTTGGTGCAGTGTGGGAGGTTGACCGGCGGCCGCGGGACCGGAACGGGCTGGTCAAGCCCGCCCGGCCACCGCTGCTGCACACCACGTCGTCGCCCGCCGCAGCGTCGGAGCTGGGCAACGGTGGCACCGGCGAAGGACCGAGCTTCCAGCTTCACGCCATGTGGGGTGGGCGCGGGGGCTGTTCGGACGGGGAGGATCGCCGGTGGGCAGACAGTAGGCAAAGCGGGGATGAACGCGATACGGGGAAAACCCTTGTCCGCACCCTGGGGAGGGCGCCGTAGGGTGGCCGGAAGCCGACGGACGCGCCGGCCGGCGGCCGGTCCGGGACGGCGAGATGAGGAGGTCGGGAGGGTGGCAGAGCTCTACCCGCCGGTCGAGCCCTATGACAAGGGGATGCTCGACGTCGGCGACGGAAACGTCATCTACTGGGAGGTCTGCGGCAATCCGGATGGAAAGCCCGCTCTCGTGGTCCACGGCGGTCCCGGGTCGGGGTGCTCCGAGCGGGCCCGCCGGCTCTTCGATCCGGCACGCTACCGGGTGGTCCTGTTCGACCAGCGGGGCTGCGGCCGCAGCACCCCGCACGCGAGCGATCCGGCGACCGACATGCGGTACAACACCACCGGCCACCTGGTCGCCGACATGGAACGGCTCCGCGAGCACCTCGGCATCGGCCGCTGGCTGCTGTACGGCGGCTCATGGGGCTCCACCCTGATCCTGGCCTACGCCGAGCGGCACCCGGAGCGGGTCTCCGAGATCGTCATCGCGGCCGTCACCACCACCCGGCGCTCGGAGATCGACTGGCTGTACCGCGGCGTCGGCCGGTACTTCCCCGAGCAGTGGGACCGCTTCCTCGCCGGCTCCGGTGGCACGGCGCGCGACGGCGACCTCGTCGGGGCCTACGCGCGCCTGGCGGCCGATCCCGACGAGGAGGTACGGGCGAAGGCCACGGCGGACTGGTGCGCCTGGGAGGACGCGGTGCTGTCGGGCGAGACGGACGTAGCCGCCCGGCCGTACACCGGCCGGCCGCCGGCGGCCCGGGTCGCCCTCGTGCGGATCTGCTCGCACTACTTCTCGCACGGTGCGTGGCTGGAGGAGGGCGAGCTGCTGCGCGGTGCCCACCGGCTGGCCGGGATCCCGGGCGTCCTGATCCACGGCCGGCTCGACATGGGCAGCCCCCTCGACACGGCCTGGGAGCTGTCCCGCGCCTGGCCCGGCGCGGAGTTGACGGTGGTGGAGGAGGCGGGGCACCTGGGCGGAGCGGCCACCCTCGACCACGTGCTCGGGGCCCTCGACCGGTTCGCGGCCGGCGGCTGAGAGCCCGTCGGGCGGGGCCGGCCGGACCGGCCGCGCACGGCTCAGGCGCCGGGCGGGTCGGTCGGCGGGTTGGTCGGCGGGTCGGACGGCGGGTTGGTCGGCGGGTCGGACGGCGGGTTGGTCGGCGGGTCGGACGGCGGGTTGAGCCTGCGGAAGTACGTCCAGCTGGTCTCGTTCGGCTCCGTCCACTTCTCGGGGGCGTGGGCGAACTCCGGGTGACGGGCGGCGATGTACGCACGGGTCCGCTCCGGGACCTCCGCGTAGGAGTCGAGTTTGCGGCCCCGGCAGTGGAAGGCGAGCCCGCCGGGGCGCGGGCCCTGTTCCATCCAGGGGAGCCAGGGCGACATCCGGGTCCAGGACATGGTGGACGGGACGCTGGGCTCGCCGGTGGCGAGGACCGAGGCGGGGGCGAAGAACTGGAAGAGCTCCAGGGCCCGGTAGGTGTCGTCCGCCGAGTTCGCCGGGTACTGCGCGACGGGCAGCGGGGAGGGGTAGGCGAGCGGGATCTCCAGGCTGAAGCAGACCTGGTCGCCCAGGTCGGTCATGGGGACCGGGAAGGGACGCCACTTCTGGTTCGCGGGGTCGTTCCAGACGTGGACCACGGGCTTGTCCTCCCAGGTCTCCAGGATCCCGCGGGTCACCGGGTCCAGATAGAACGCGGCCTCGCGGGTGAGGAGCCGGTAGGTCCCCGGTGCCTCGTCCTCCACCAGCCGGGCCACGTTGAGGCCTTCGAATCCGAAGAGCCGCCGGTAGGGCTCGCCGGGGGCCCAGGAGTGGACGTCGCCCGTCCACCAGAAGGTGACCTCGGTTCCGTCGAGGGAGGCGCGGGTACGGGCGAGTGCCTGAAGGAGGTCTTCTGGTGTCATACCGGGCCAGTCTGCGCGGTCGGCCCGTAACGGGCAAGGACCGGACCGGCCATGTGGGAGCCCGGCGGAAATGCCTTTCCGCCGGCCGGTCCGGTCGATCTAATCTTCGGATCATGCCCAAGCCCATGCCCTTGCCCTTGCCCTTGCCCTTGCCCTTGCCATCGACCGTTCGACTCCTGATCCTCATCACCACCCTCCCGGGTCGCGGCCGGGAGCAGATCGAGGCCTACGAGCGTCTCGCACCGGTCGTGCGGGCCGAAGAGGGGTGCGTCCGCTACGACATGCACCGGGTGAGCGGCGATCCGGACCGGTTCGCCCTCATCGAGGAATGGTCCTCTCGGGCGGCCCTCGCCGCGCACGACGTCACCCCCCACATGATCGAGGCGGACGCGGCGAGCCCCGCGTTCCGTGCGGGACCCGCGCAGGTGATCGAGCTCGACGCGGCACCGCTGGCCTGAGCGGGGGATCAGCGAAGCTGGGCGCCGCCCGGGCCGAGGAGTTCGATCTCGCGGGCGGCGCGCGGGGAGTGGACGCCCCGGTTCAGGGCTTCGGCGTACCGCAGTTCGGCGGCGGCCTCCCGCTCGCGGCCGCCGAGCCGGTACAGCCGGGCCCGTTCCACGTGGGTGAGCATGATCGCGCGCTCCTGCTGGGCGGGGCGGGAGGCCGGCGAGGCGTCCAGGGCGGCGTGGGCCGCGACGAAGGCCCGTACGGCGTCGGGGGCCCGGGGGGCGATCTCCAGCGCCTGGCGTACGTAGGTCAGGGCGACGGACGGCTGGTTCTGGTCCAGGGCGTCCTGGCTGAGCATGCGCAGGGCGATGGCCTGGGTGGAGGGTTCCCCGGCCGGCTCCGCGAGGGAGGCGGCCCGGCTCAGGGTCCGCCGCGCCTCTGCGAAGGAGCGCTGGTCGGCGTAGCTGCGGGCCAGGAGCAGCACCGTGCGCGCCGCGTGGCCGATCTCCAGGGCGGGCAGGGAGCCTTCGTCCCCGGTGGCGGTGAGGGCCGTACGGAAGGTGCTCTGGAGGTACGCGAGGAGTACGGGCGCGGTGGCGTCCCCGCCGAGGGCGTCGACCTGGCCGGTGAAGAAGTCCTCGGCGGCCCGGCGCAGTTCGGTGTGGGAGAGGGCGGGGACCTGTCCGGCATCGGGCCGGTCGCGCTGTTCGGGGACCCGGTGCGCCTCGGCGCCGTTACGGGGCCTGCGGTGCGGGTGCAGACCGGGCACGGTGGCGAGGAGCTCCGCAGCCGGCGCGTGGAGTCCGGGGGCCGGATCACCGCCGCCGGAGGGATCGGTGCCCTGACGCCCGCCGGGGCGGTGTGGTGCGAGCGGGTGCGGTTCGCGCCGGGGCGGTGCGGCGCCGCGTGGTGCAGACCGGCGTGGTGCATGCCGATGTCGGCGGGGCCGACGGGACGGTTCAGCCGGGCGGCGAGGATCTCGCAGAGGAGGCCGGGGACGGGGTCGCGCGGGGTGCTGCCGCGCAGCCGGTGGGCGACCGAGGTCCGGTCGTACCCGGTGGTGAGGCCGGCCGCCCGCGCGCTCGTGTTGAGCCGCCGGGCCAGGGCTTCGCAGGTCCAGCCGGTTTCCCTGATCAGGCGGTGCAGGAGGTGGTTGGCAGCGGGCACGGCGGTGGTCCTTCCTTGCGATGCGGGTCGCTCGAGAAGGTTGCTTTGCCGTATGAACAGTCAAACGGGGGCAAAGGGTGCGGGCCCAGGGCCGCGGGGCCCGCGCGTGCAACACCTTCATCGGATCGGGGCGCCCGGCCGGGTGGTGACCGCCCTGCGGACGCCCGGTTGACTCGGGCGGGGGTGGGCGGCAACCGTGACCCGCATGGGGAACGAACGCCGACTGCTCACGCTGCTGATCTTCCTGGTGCTGGGCGCCGGGCTGACCGCTGCCGTGCTGGGGGCCGCGCGCGCGGGCGGGCCGCACCCGCCGGCGACTGGGGGCGGGCCCGTGCCCGCCGACTTCGTGGACTTCCGGGAGGTCCCGCCCGGCCCCGCCGAGCCCCCCGCGGCCGGCCCGCAGGCCTCCACGGGCCGGGTGTCGGTGGATTGCGGGCGCAACGAGGAGGGCCACTACAACGAGGACAACCTCGTCATCTCACCCGGGCTGCGCTCGGGCGCCCACCACACGCACGGCTACGTGGGGAACCTGTCCACGGACGCCTTCTCCACCGACGCCTCCCTGGACGCGGCCGCCACCAGCTGTGCGGGCGGGGACCGTTCCACGTACTACTGGCCGGTGCTGCGCCGCACGGACCGGCCGGGCGACCGGCCGCACGAGGGCTCCGCGGGCCACGGCAACGCGGGCGCGATCCTGCCCGAGGCGGCGGTGTCGGTGGAGTTCCTCGGCAGTCCGGTGAGCAAGGTGGTGGCGATGCCCCGGTTCCTGCACGCGGTGACCGGCGACGCGGTGGCCTTCACCGCGGACTCCGACGAGGACGTGCGGGCCCGCTGGGGTTGTTCGGGCTCCCCCGACCGGTCCACCACCCGCTACCCGCGCTGTCCCGAGGGCGAGCGCCTCACCCGTACGCTCACCTTCCCGAACTGCTGGAACGGCCTGGAGACCAGCAGCCCCGGACACCGCTCGCACCTGCGCTTCCCGGCCGCGAACGGTGTCTGCCCCGAGGACACCTTCCCCGTGCCGCGCCTGCGGATCTCCCTCGCCTACGAGGTGCCCGCGGGGGCGCCGATCGCGCTCGACTCCTTCCCGGAGCAGCGGCACAGTCCCAGGACGGATCACGCGATGTTCGTGAACGTGATGACGGGCCCGCGGATGGACGAGGTCGTGGACTGCCTCAACCGGGGCCGCACCTGCCGGACCTGACCGGCGGCGCGAACCGGCCACCGGCTCCCGGGTGACGCAGGTCACGTGAACCCGGTGCCCGAGCGCGGCGTGTTCTGACCGCACCAAAAAAGCGAGGAAGACGGAGAGGGTGAGATGGCCGGACCACTGTGGCCCCGCACTCGGCGGGGCTCGACCGACGAGGCACTGATCAAGTCCGTGTACGAGGAGCACGGTCACGCCCTGCTCGCGTACGCGACCCGGCTGACCGGGGACCGGGCCGCGGCCGAGGACATCGTCCAGGAGACCCTGATCAGGGCCTGGCGCCACTCCGAGGTCCTGGTGAACGGGAAGGGCTCCGTACGCGGCTGGCTGCTCACGGTGGCCCGCAACATCATCACCGACCGGTACCGGGCGAAGGCGGCCCGGCCGCCGGAGGTGTCCGGTTCGCCGGCCCATCCGCCGGTGGAGGCGGACCACGCCGACGCGGTGGTGGACACGATGACCGTACTGGGGGCCCTGGACCAGCTGTCACCGGAACACCGGGACGTGCTGACGGAGCTGTACTACCGCCAGCAGAGCGTCGCCGAGGCGGCGGACGCCCTCGGCATCCCGGCGGGCACGGTGAAATCGCGCTCGCACTACGCGCTCAAGGCGCTCAGAGAAGTCTTCAGGGAAAGCACACGCACGGGCGGCCCCTCTCCGCGGCCCGGCGGACTGCAGGAGGTGGTGGCATGAACGGGCAGCGGCACGAGGAGGAACTGCTCGGCCCGTACGTTCTCGGCGTCCTGGACGACGCGGAGGTCCGCCGGGTCGAAGAACACGTGGACGGCTGCGTGCAGTGCCGTCAGGAGGTGACGGCTTTGCGCGAGATGGAGGCGGCGCTGGGCGAAGTGCCCCCCGAGGCGTTCCTCGACGGTCCGCCGCAGGGCGGGGACCTGCTGCTCCAGCGCACCCTGCGCCAGATGCGCCAGGAGGTCGACGGGGCACGCCGGCGCCGGACCGCGTTCGCCGGCCTGGCCGTGGCGGCCTCGCTGACCGCCGTCTTCTGGGCCGGTGCGCAGCTGGGCGGCGGGAGCACCGGCGTCGAGGCCCGGCCGCAGCCGACGGTTTCGGCCGAGCCTTCCGCACCGTCCGCGCCGCCGGCGGGAACCAGGGTGGCCTCCGCGACGGATGCGGGCACGGGCGCGCGGATGACCGTACGGGTGACGCCCGCGACCAAGTGGGTACGGGTGCACGCCGCGGTGACGGGGATCTCGGCGGGCGAGCGCTGCCGGATCGTCGTGGTCTCCCGGGACGGTACGCGCACCACGGCGGGCAGCTGGGTGGTGGGCACCGCGGAGCACGGCGAGGGCAAGGGCGCGGCGCTGGACGGCTCGGCGGCGGTGGACCCGGCGGACGTGCGGGCGGTCCTGGTGGAGAACGAGTCGGGCAAGGCGTTCGTGTCGGTGCCCATGCCTGCGTAACGTGACGGAGCCCGGGAGCATGTCCAGCTCCCGGGCTCCAGCTTGCCACCCGTCATGTGGAGATCGACGTGTTCTGCCTGTCATCCACCCGGCTCGGAAGAGGCGGGCTCACAGCTGGAACCCCAGGGGGGTCCGCCGCATGGGGCTGGTTGACTTCAGCAGTGGTTGGTGTTGGTGGCGTGGCGGTGTTCGCGGCGGGACCGCTGCTTCAGCTTCCTCTTCGCGGACTTGGTGCCCCGCGCCTGGAGTTCCGCGCGAATACGGACCTGTCGGCGGCGGTACTTGTTCAGTTCCTTCCCGGTGAAGGGCTCTCCCGCATCGGAGGTCGTCGCGATGTTGGCGATGCCGAGATCGACGCCCAGGAAGCCTTCCGGCTTCGTGTTGAGCCAAGACAGGCACCGGTCGTCGTACGCCTGAGCGGCCGTCGGCCGGAACCTGATCGGGGTGTGCGCGATGCGCCGGTACCGCTCGGAGTCCTTCCGGCCGTAGTTCCCGGCCTTCATGTTCGCCGTTCGGGACTTGTAGGCATCGGCAACTTTGCGAATGACGTGCAACGCGGGCTGCGCCGAAAGACCGCGCGCCTTCAGCTCCTGATAGGCCGCCGTCTGCAACCTCATGCGCGAGCGATCGCGTTCGCCTTCCCTGCACTGGGCATACAGAGAAAGCCAGTTCGCCGCGTCATTGGCAACACGCAGAGTGTCACGCAGTGCTGCCTCCACCTCGGGAGACGGCACGAGCTTCACCACCATCACGACCTGCACGGACGACACCGTAGCGCCGGGTCCGTGCAGCCGGGGGAGAACCCGGACCTCTGTCGCCCCCAGGGGTCCGGGCAGCCCGTCGGGTCAGGCCAGGCGGACCGGGAGGTCGAAGAGGTCGTTCTGGGTGAGGATCGGCTTGTTGCGGAGCTCGGTCGGGGGGACGGCCAGGGTGAGGTCCGGGAAGCGGGCGTAGAGGGCGGGGAGGGCCACCAGGGCCTCCAGGCGGGAGAGGGCCGCGCCGGGGCAGACGTGCGGGCCGTGGCCGAAGGAGATGTGCCGGTTCGGGGTGCGGGCGGCGTCGAAGGCGCCCGCCGTCTCGCCGAACTGGGCCTCGTCGCGGCCGAGCGCGCCGAAGGAGACGATCAGGCCCTCGCCCTTGGGCAGGATCCGGTCGCCGACCTCGACGTCCTCGGTGGCGAAGCGGATCAGGACGTGCGAGGTGGGGCTGGACCAGCGCAGGGTCTCCTCGATGACGTTCTCCCAGGAGACCTCGCCCTTGAGGACGAGGTCACGCTGCTCCGGGTGGGTCTCCAGGGCGACGACCGCGTTGACGATCAGGCTGATGGTGGTCTCGTGGCCGGCGGCGACGATCAGCTGGAGGGTGTTGGTGATCTCCTCGGTGGTGAGGTGGTCACCGTCCTCAGAGGCCTCGATGAGGGCGCTGGTGAGGTCGTCGCCCGGGTTCTCGCGCTTGGCCTCGACGATGCGGGAGAACAGCGCGCCGAGGTCCGCCATCATCTGCGGCACCTCCTCGGGCAGGGTCTGCGTGGAGAAGAACTTCTCGAACAGGGCCTTCAGGCGCGGGTGTTCCTCGGCGTCTACGCCCATCAGGTCGCTGATGACGTTCATCGGCAGCGGGTACGCGAACTGCGCCTTGAGGTCGACTGTCTCGCCGGCCGGCAGTGCGGCCAGCTTGTCCAGCATCCCGGTGGTCAGCGCCTCGATGCCCGCGCGCAGCTTCTCCACCCGGCGCACGGTCAGGGCCTGCGCGACCAGGGTGCGCAGCCGGCGGTGGTCCTCGCCGTCCACCGTGAGCATCGAGCGGCCCGGGTTGGCGAGGCCGATCAGCGGCCAGTCCATCGGGATCTCGCCGCGCTGCCAGGCGCCCCACACGTCGATGTCCTTGACGATCCGGGGGTCGGTGAGCAGCTTGCGGGCCTCGGCGTGGTGCGTGACGGCGTACACGGCCACGTCACCGGGGAGGACCACCTTGACCAGGGGGCCTGCGGCGCGCAGTGCGGCGCTCTCGGCGTCGAGGTCGGCGACGAAGGGGTCCAGGACGATGGCCTCGGGGCCGGTGTGGTCGATCGGGCACGTCATCGGGTGGCTCCAAGGGCGGGGGTCGGGGTGTAGGTCACGGGAAGGGCGGAAAGGCCGCGCAGCCAGGGCGAGGGGCGGCGGGCCAGGTCCCCGGCGGGCACGGCGAGGTCCACGTCGGGCAGCCGGTCGAGGAGCACCTCGATGCCGGTGCGCGCGATGACCTCGGCGACCTCCTGGGCGGGGAAGGGGCAGCGGTGTTCGCCGTGCCCGAAGGAGAAGAAGGCGTTGTTGCCGCCGGTCAGTTCTCCCGCGTCGGTGCGCACGTGCGGGTCCGCGTTGGCGGCGCCGATGCCGAGCAGGACGAGGTCGCCGCCGGCGATGCGCTGTCCGCCGAGGTGGGTGTCGCGGGAGGTCCAGCGGCCGGCCACGTTCTGGGTGGGGGTGTCCTCCCACAGCACCTCGTTCATGGCTTCTCCGACGCTGTGCCGGCCGCCCGCGAGGGAGGCGGCGAAGCGGTCGTCGGTGAGCATGAGGCGCAGGGAGTTGCCGATCCAGTCGGCGGTGGGCTGGTGGCCCGCGGCCATCATGACCATGAGGTCCTGGGCGACTTCCTCCACGGTGAAGCCGGACCGGTTGGCGAGCATCCGCGAGACCACGTCGGGTCCGGGCTCGGCGAGCTTGGCGGAGAGCAGCGAGAACATCGACTCGGCGAGGTGGCGCTGGCCTTCCAGGGCGCCCTCCCGCCCGTTGATCATCTCGTTCATGGCGTGCACGAGCCCGGGGCCCTGCGCGTCGTCGAACCCGTAGAGGCGGGCGAGGACGCGCAGCGGGAGCAGCATGGCGTACTCGCCGACGATGTCGCAGGAGCCCTTGCCGCACAGTTCGTCGATCAGCTCGTCGGCGAACCGCTCGGCGTGCCCCTTGAGTTCGAAGGGGTCGACGGCTTCGAGGGCCTCGGAGATGACGGCCGCCCGCTCGCGGTGGCGTTCGCCGACGGTGTAGAGGATCGACGGCTGGCGGCGCCCGATCATCGGGAGCAGGGGCCAGTCGGCGGGGATGCGGTCCCACTGGTTCCACAGCTCGGAGTCCCGGGAGAAGAGCACGGGGTCGCTGGTGACCTGGTGCAGTTCGCGGTAGCCGAGGACCAGCCAGGCCGGCACGTCTCCGTCGAGGACGACCGGGGCGACGGCGCCGTGGTCGCGGCGCATCTCGCGGTACAGCTCGGCGGGGTCGGTCTGGAACCGGGGGCCGCCGAGGTAGACGGGCTGGTGCTCGGGGGCGGCGGGGCAGGTCACGGGGTGGGCTCCGGGGTCTGGGACAGGGGGCTCGGCTGGAGGCTCGGCCGGGCGTGCGACAGCGCGGCCGTCTGGAGGTGCTGGACGAGGGAGATCAGGACCTGCTTGCTGGACTCCCGGGAGCGGGCGTCGCAGAACACCAGCGGGATGCCGTCGGGCAGGTCGAGGGCGGCGCGGATCTGCTCCGGGGTGTGCTCGGGGCCGCCGAAGTCGTTGCAGGCCACGACGAAGGGCGTGCCGTGGTGTTCGAGCCGGTCGATGGCGTACCAGGAGTCCGCGAGGCGCCGGGTGTCGACGAGGACGACGGCGCCGAGGGTGCCGGAGAAGAGCCGGTCCCACAGGAACCAGAACCGCTCCTGGCCGGGGGCGCCGAACAGGTAGAGCACGTTGCGGGCGTCGAGGGTGATGCGCCCGAAGTCGAAGGCCACGGTGGTGGCGCTCTTCCCGGCGATCCCCTGGGTGTCGTCCACGGCCTCGCCGGCCTTGGTCATGGTCTCTTCGGTGTTCAGCGGGCGGATCTCGCTGACCGAGCGGACCATCGTGGTCTTGCCCACGCCGAAACCGCCCACGATGACGATCTTCAGCCCGTTGTCTGCCGTGCTGCGCAGTGCCTGGCGGGGCCGGAGCGGCTCGGTCTCGGCCGGGTGCGGCGACGCGGCTTCGGGGATCGTCGCGTCAGAGATTGCGGAGTCCAACGAGCACCTGCTCCAGGATGTCGGGGTCGGTAAAGCTGTACGCCGAGTTCGCCGTACGCGGGTGCCGGGCGCGGATCCGTCCGGTGGCGAGCAGGTCGGCCAGCAGGATCCGTACGATCGACACCGGCAGCCCGAGCTCGGCCGCGATCTCCACGACGGCCGTGGGGAACTGGCACATCCGCAGGATCGCCGCGTGCTCGGACTGCATGCCGGGCACCGGATCGCTTTCGGCGACGACCAGGGTGACCAGGTCGAAGACGTCGGATCCGGAGCGGCTGCGGCCACCGGTGAGGGTGTAGAGCCGGTCCGGTGAATCGTCCCGGCCCGGCCGGGGCCGGCTCATCCCCGGGGCCTGGCGATGAGGTGTTCGCCGAGCTGCTCGACCAGTTCGGACATGTTGTGGCCGACGAGTCCGGCGTCGGCGTCCTCGTTCGCGACGAGCGCGAGGTGCGCGCCTTCGCCTGCCTCGACGATGAAGAGGATCCCGCCGTAGAACTCGGTCATGGCCGAGCGGACTCCGCCGGTTCCGTCGCCGAACTCGATGGACGCCCCGTGGGACAGGCTCTGGATGCCGGCGGCGATCGCGGCGAGCTGGTCGGCCTGGTCGACGGAGAGCTCGGGCGTGCGGCACAGCTTGAGGCCGTCGCGGGAGAGCACGAGGGCGTGGCGGGCGCCCGGTGTGCGCTCCAGGAGGCCTTCGAGGAGCCAGTTGAGCGTCTCGTCGGTGGTGAAGCCGGTCATGATCGCGTGTTGCCTTCCGAGTCTGGGGTGTGCGCGGGCTGCTGCTCGTCGCCGGGGGCGTCGGCGCTGCCCGGGGCTGCTTCGCCCGGGGCTGCTTCGCCCGGGGTGGGGCCGCCGCCGCGGACGGCCTGGCGGAAGCTGCCGAACCGGGCGGCCGACCGGGACGCCCCGCCGGGTGCCGAGGCCGTGGTGGAGCCCGTGGCGGGGGCCGGGGCGGTACGGGTCTCGGTGCCCGCGCCGTCCGTGCCCTCGGGGTGGGCCGCCGCCATGGTCCGGCCGCGTCGGCGCTGGGGCAGGCCGCTGTCGCCGAAGTGCGGGTGCTCGCCGGTGGATTCGGACTCGGCGCCGCCGTCGGCGTCATGGCCGGTACCAGTACCGGCGCCGGTGCCGGGGGCTCCGGTCTCCCGGTCCGTCGCCGTACGGTCCTGCGCGCGGACGGTGTCGTCCCGGCCGGCGGCGGTGTCGTGCGCGGCCTCGGGCTCGGGCTCGGCGGCGGCGGGGACTTCGGGCGCCGCGGGAGCCTTCCGCGCGACCCGGGCGGACGGCTGCGCCGGGATGGCGAGGGGCGCGGCGGGGGCTTCGGCCGGCGTGCGGCTGATGAGCTCCTGCGGGAGCATCATCAGCGCGCCCGTACCGCCGCGGGCGGAGGGCCGGAAGGAGACGGTCAGTCCGTGCTTGCGGGCGAGCCGGCCGACCACGGCGAGGCCGAGCCGGGTGCCGGACAGTCCGGCCAGGTCCAGGGAGGCTGCGGTCACGGCCTGTTCGGCGCGGCGCAGTTGGACCTCGCTCATGACGAGGCCGCTGTCCTCGACGGTGATGACGATCCCGGACGGCACCTCCTCCACGTAGACGTGGACCTCGGCGGTCGGCGGGGAGAAGTTGGCCGCGTTGTCGAGGAGTTCGGCGAGGGCGTGCATGATGCCTTCGGCCGCGTGTCCGGCGACGGCGGCGTCGCTGGTGGAGTGGAGCCTGACCCGCTGGTAGCCGCCGATGCGGCCCATCGCGCCGCGCAGGATGGACTCCATGACGATCGGCTTCGCCCAGCGGCGGCCCGAACGGGCCCCGGTCAGTACGGCGATGGAGTCGGCGAGGCGGCCGGCCTGGGCGGTGCGGTGATCGAGGTGGAGCAGGTCGCCGAGGACGTCCTCGTCGGCGTGCCGGTGCTCCATGTCGCGCAGGTCGGCGAGCATCCCGGTGGCCAGGGCCTGCATCCGGCCGGCGGCGTTGGCGGCCGCGGCCATGGCCGCGGCCCGGCCGGACTCGGCGCGGCGCAACTCGCCGCCGAGCCGCTCGCGGGAGGCGTTCTGGGCGGCGGTCAGTCCGTCGATTTCCGCGGAGTGCGCGCCTGCCAGGTGTTCCAGTGCGGCGGCGTGGTCACCCGTCAGCCGCTCCAGTACGGCGGCGTGTTCGGCGGTGAGCCGGCTGCGTTCGGCGGTGTGCGCGGCGGCGTCACGGGTCGCGTCGGCGATCAGCCGGGCGATGTGCCCGTCACGGGCGACCAGTTCGGCGCTCAGCCCGGAGATGCGGCCGCGCTGTGTCCGGGAGGTGCGTGCGCACCAGGTCACCGCGAAGGCGGCGACCGCGAGCAGCAGGACGCCCGCGGCGGCGAACCAGCCCAGGGCGGTGGCGATGGACGACGGGGCCGCGGCCACCGCCGCCGTGGTGAGCGCGCCACCGGCGACTGCGGTGATCAGCAGGGCCAGCGCGGAGGGGCGAAGGGGGGAGGGCGACGCCGTCATCAATCAAAGCCTCATACCGGGCGTAAATGGAGGAGAAGGTTCCTGGCAACGAGGCATCACTATAGGAGAGTTGTTGATCGCTTTGGGCAGCCCCTGACAAGTTTTCCGCTCAACCGCGACCGGTAAGTCACCTTCCGTAGCACTTTGACCGGAAGGGAAATCGCCGGCTCGCGACATCCGCTCCGTCCTCATCTCGGTGGCCGGACGCGGCCGGACGCGGCCGGACGGCAACCGGACGCGAATCCCGCCCCGGCGACGCCGTTGCGGATGGCTGCGTACACGGACCGATCATCACATTGCGGCCCATGACATCCTGTGACGTCACAACTCGCCGGACGGGATCGGCGGACGTCCGGGGAATATGGGGAAGGTCCATGAGGCTCTGCTTCCTGGTGGAGGAGCACTACCGCCACGACGGCATGCCGAACGAGGTGGTCCGGCAACTGAAGGCCTGGGGCCACCGGGTGGAGGTACTGCGGCCCGGTGGTTCGCTGCTGCGGATGAGCGAGGCGGTGGAGGCCGGCGCCCATGACGCCTGGGTCCTCAAGACGGTGTCCGGCGGGCCGGGGCTGACCCTGCTCGAAGCCGCCGCCGCGGCCGGTGCGACCACCGTCAACGACGCCCGCGCGATCCGGGGCGTACGGGACAAGGCGCTGGCCGCCGCCATCGGGCGCGGCCGGGGGCTGCCGCTGCCGCCGACGTACGCGGCGGCCCGGCCGGAGCTGCTGGCCGAGATCCCGGCTTCGCAGTACCCGCTGGTCGTCAAACCCGCCGACGGCAGCTCCGGTCGGGCCGTGCACCTGGTCTCCTCGCCCGAGCGGCTGGCCGCGATGCTCCCCGAACTGGCCGGCGAGGGCATGCTCGTCGCGCAGCCGTACGTGCCGAACTCGGGCACCGACCTCAAGGTGTACGCGGTCGGCGGGGAGCTTTTCGCCACCGAGCGCCGCTCTCCCCTGCACCCGGACTCCTCCGTCCCGGAGCGCCTCGTCCCGCTGTCCGCCGAGGTCGCGGAGATCGGCGCGCGGGTCGGGGAGGTGTACGGGCTCGACCTCTACGGGGTCGACGTGCTGCTGGGGCCCGACGGGCCGGTGGTGGTGGACGTGAACGACTTCCCGAGCTTCCGTCAGGTCCCCGACGCGGCGGCCCGGGTGGCCCGCGCGGTACTTGACCTCGCCCGGGGCGCCGGTTCGCGGCACGGAGCCGGGACCGCGCCCCCGCGCCGGCCCGGGCAGACGATGTCGATCCCCCTCCAAGCCACGGCGGCGATGGCGGCCACAGCGGCCACCCCTGCCGGCACCGCTGCCGGTGCCGTCGGGGTCGTCACCCCGCAGTCCGCACCCACGGGAGAGCCCGCATGAGGATCGGCCTGATCACGGACAACCCCGGGCATCCGCTGCTCTCCGCGGCAGCCGGCCTCCTACGGGCCGCCGGACACGGAGTGGAGCTGCTCGATCCCGGCGCACCGGACGCGGCCGCCGGAGCCCCGGCCGACGTGTACCTCCTCAAGGCGCACACCCCGCCCGGACTGGAACTGGCCCGGAACCTGGAGCGGCTCGGGGCACCGGTGGTCAACTCCGCCGCGGCGACCACGCTCTGTCAGGACCGCACCCTGATGGCGGAGCTGGCGGTCCGGGCCGGGCTGCCGTTCGCGGGAACCCGTACCGTCGGCGCGCTCGCACCGTGGGCGGCCGGGGCGCCGCCGGCCTCCCCCGTGGTCGTCAAGAGCCGCCACAGCCGCCGCGCGGACCTCGTGGCCCGGGTCGACGACACCGTGCGCCTCGGGGAGCTGGCGGACCTCTGGCCCGACGAGCCGGTGGTGATCCAGGACTTCGCCCCGAACAGCGGCTGGGACCACAAGCTCTGGGCCATCGGCGACCGCGTCTTCGCGGCCCTGCGCCGTTCGGAACTCTCCCCGGAGGGCCGCGGCCCGACCCTGCCGCTGCCCCGGATCCCGGAGGGCTGGGCCGATCTGACCCGCCGGGTCGGCGAGGTCTACTCCCTGGACGTCTACGGCGTGGACATCATCGCCACCTCCGACGGCTCCCCCCTGATCGTGGACGTCAACGCCTTCCCCGGCATCCGCGACCAGCCGGGCGCCCCGGAAGCCCTGGCGGCCCTGGCTCTGCGCCGGGCCTAGGGCCTGTCGTCACATTCCCGTCGTCGCCCAAAGGGCGGCCTCGCGGCGTCTGGTGCGTGCTCTCGGCGTGCCGGGCGGAAGTTCGCGTGAGGGAAGTGCTGGGGAGAGCGCGTGCCAGACGCCGCGAGGCAGACGGGAATTTGACGACAGGCCCTAGGGCCTGTCGCCTCCTTCGGATCTTGCCGGTCAGGCCACCAGCACCTTCGAGTCGGCCTCGACCGTCTCGCGGGTGCGGCAGAGCGGGGCGAAGGCGACCAGGAGGAGCACGGCTCCGACGGGTATGAGGTCCTTGCCGACCAGGGGCAGCACGGCGTTGACGAGGACCAGAACGGGCGCCCACGGCTTCAGGACGCGGCGGGCCGCGAGCTGGGAGACCAGGATCAGTTGGCCCACGAAGAACAGCAGCGGGCCGAACTCGTAGATCACCGGGAGCATGCCTGGTATGTCCTGGACCCTGGTGAACAGCTCCTCCATGGCACCCCGGTCCGCGGACATGAAGCCGACGACGAGGTCGATGGCGAACTGCCCCGCCAGCGCCACCGCTCCGGCCACGCCGGTCCACAGGCCCACGGCGGACAGCTTGCCGCCGCCGGCCATCGCCCGCATCGCTGCGAATCCCTGGACGAAGAGGACCAGCGCACCGAGGAAGCACAGGTGGCCGAGGCTCCATGCGAAGCCCGGACCGCGGCTGCCGTCGAGACCGTCGAGGATTCGGATGACGCCGTAGGCCCCTGTAAGAACAGGAGCTGCGAAGAAGGCAGTTCGGGGTGTGGTCATACGCAGGACGCTACGGGCGCGACACCCCGAGTCGCATCGGGTACCGGCCCCTGACTTGTCCCCTAGTGCTGTGGCCGGAAAGGTTTGCCGGGTTGCGGTGTTCGGTGCGGTGCATCGCAAGGCGGAGGACCGCGGCTCGTACTGGACGTACT
>NZ_JBHWMB010000070.1:0-42175 GCF_042730015.1 Streptomyces sp. NPDC059957
GTGCGGCAGGGGTGCTGCCGGAGCGGGCCGGGCCGTCGCCGGGAGCGCCGGCCACACGCGGAGTGCGGGCCGGGCGGTCGCCGGGGGCGCCGGCCGCGGCGCGGGGGGTGCGGGCGGGGCGGGCGGGGGCCGGGGGGAGCTGGCCCTTCATCGGGCCCCAGTCGTTGGGGTCCGGTACGCCCGGCGGGAGCATCTGGCGGCGCTTCGGGGCGTCCGGGTCGTGTGCCTCGCCCGGCTCCTTCGCGCCCGGCCAGGCCTTGGCGACGCGCGCCGCGAGGACGAAGTCCTTGCGCAGCGGGTGGCCCTCGAAGTTCTCGGGGAGGAGCAGCGGGACCAGGTTCGGGTGGTCCGTGAAGGCGACCCCGAACATCTCGAAGGTCTCGCGCTCGTGCCATTCGGCGCCGGCGTAGACGGCGACGGCCGAGGGCAGGGAGGGCGCCGAGTGCGGGACGGTGGTGCGCAGCAGGAGGCGGCGTACGCGGTGGTTCTCCAGGGAGACGACGTGCGCGCAGATGCGGAAGCCCGTGCCCGGCTCGTCCACCGCGCTCAGCCAGTCGAAGTAGGTGCAGCCCAGCTTGTCGCGGGCGATCTCCAGGGCGGGGATCCAGCTCGCGGTGGGGACGTCGACCGTGAGGACGGCGTAGGCGAAGGAGCCGACGGCTTCCTCGCCGAAGACCGTTCCCGCCGCGTCGGGGAGGGAGTCGTAGAGGTTCACGCGTCCGTCCCGGGAGCAGGGGGAGGGGATACCAGGCCGCTCGTGAGTTGCGCGGGAGACGGCGCGGGCGTGTTCGCGTAGCGCTCCGCCAGCGATTCGCGGGCGATCTTCTCCTGGAGCTTGAGGATGCCCTGGAGCAGTGCCTCGGGGCGGGGCGGGCAGCCGGGGACGTAGACGTCGACCGGGATGATCTGGTCGACGCCCTTGGTCACCGAGTACGAGTCCCAGTACGGGCCGCCGCAGTTGGAGCAGGCGCCGAAGGAGATCACGTACTTGGGCTCGGGCATCTGCTCGTACAGCCGCTTGACGGCCGGGGCCATCTTGTCCGTCACCGTGCCGGAGACGATCATGAGGTCCGCCTGGCGCGGGCCGGGCGCGAAGGGGATGACGCCGAGCCGGATGAAGTCGTGGCGGGCCATCGAGGCCGCGATGAACTCGATCGCGCAGCAGGCGAGGCCGAAGTTGAAGACCCACAGGCTGTAGCGGCGGCCCCAGTTGAGGACCACCTTCATGGGCTCGGGCGCGAGGCGGGACAGGACGCCCAGCCGCTTCGGCTCCGGGAGCAGCTGCGGCTCCGACGGCACGGCCGGGGTACCGGCCGGGGTCACAGCCATTCGAGGACGCCCTTCTTGTACGCGTAGAGCAGGCCGACGGCCAGGAAGCCGAGGAAGATGAACATCTCCACCAGCGTCGTGGCGCCGTAACCGGCGGCGGCGAACACCGTCGCCCAGGGGAAGAGGAAGATCGAGTCGACGGCGAAGATGACGTAGAGGAAGGCGTAGACGTAGTAGCGGACCTGGGTGTGCGCCCAGCCCTCGCCCACGGGGTCCACGCCGCACTCGTAGGTCAGCAGCTTCTCGCGGGTCGGGACGGACGGGCTCAGCAGGCGGTTGGCGCCGAAGGCCACCGCCACGAAGAGCACGCCGAGCGCGGCCAGGAGGCCGACGACCGAATACGTCCGGAAGTAGTCCGCGGCGAGCACGGATACGGTCGATACCGTTGGTTCGGGCACGTCCGTTCCTCGTTCCTCGGCCACTGTCGACGATCAGGTTGATCTGGTACGGACGGGAGTCTAGGGCCTGGGGTCCACGGGGTGGGGTTATCCCCCGTTTACCTCGGCCCGGCTACCCCATGGCACGAGGGGCCGTGGGCTTGGCAGGGTAGGCGCATGACCGCGAGCAAGCACACCCCCGACGACGGCGCTCCTCCTCCCGTCCGCGCACCCTTCGATGCCGTGACGTGGAAGGAAATCGCCTACCTGTTGAGCAATTTGCCCGCCGCCCTCATCGGGTTCGTCTACACGGTGGTGATGGTGGCGACCGCGGGCGGTCTGTCGGTGACCGCGATCGGTCTTCCGCTGCTCGCATGTGGCCTGTTCGTGTCTCGCCAATTGGGACGGCTGGAACGGGCCCGGGCGCGCGACCTCTTGGGCGTACGCGTCGACGAGCCGACGCCGATGCCCGGGCCGGGCCGCTCCGGGGGGTTCTTCCCCTGGCTGTGGGCGAGCCTCAAGGACCCGGTGGCGTGGCGGACCGTGCTGTTCGAGCTGATCCGGCTGCCGTGGGCGCTGGCCACCTTCACGGTGGCGCTGACCGGGCTGTTCGTGCTGTGGCCGGTGCTGCCGTGGGTGGTCCGCGGGCTCGCGAACGTGGACCGGGCGATGGTACGGGGCCTGCTGTCCCCCTCCGACGAGCTGGAGCGGCGCATCGCCGAGCTGGAATCCGACCGCGGTGTCGTGGTCGACACGGCGGCGGCGGACCTGCGGCGCATCGAGCGGGACCTGCACGACGGGGCGCAGGCCCGGCTGGTGGCGCTGGCGATGGGGCTGGGTTTGGCGAAGGAGAAGCTGCTGGAGGACCCCGAGGGGGCGGCGGCGATGGTGGACGAGGCGCACGGGGAGGTGAAGATCGCCCTCCAGGAGCTGCGGGACCTCGCGCGCGGGATCCACCCGGCGGTGCTGACCGACCGGGGGCTGGACGCGGCGCTGTCCTCGGTGGCCTCCCGGTGCCTGGTCCCCGTGAAGGTGGCGGTGGACCTGCCGGCGCGGCCGGCGGAGGCGATCGAGGGGATCGCGTACTTCGTGGTCTCGGAGCTGCTGCAGAACGTGAGCAAGCACGCCGGGCCGGGGGCGCGGTGCGCGGAGGTCGAGGTGTGGCGCACGGGTGGCTCCGCCGACGGGCGGCTGCTGATCCGGGTGTCGGACGACGGCCGGGGCGGCGCGGACGCGGCGGCCGGGTCGGGGCTGGCGGGGCTGGGTGAGCGGCTCGACGCGGTGGATGGCGTGCTGGTGGTGGAGTCGCCCGAGGGGGCGGGGACCGTGGTCACGGCGGAGCTGCCTTGGCGGGAGCGGGTGGCCCGGTAGGGCCTGGCGCCGACGGGTGGCCCGGTAGGGCCTGGCGCCGGCCGGAGGCCCTTCCGCCTCACACGCCGGCGGCGCTGGATGTGGTGCCCGCCGTGGGTGGGTGCGGCACCGCTCCCGGGGACCAGCCCCCGGGCCCCCGCGCCTCAAACGCCGGCGGGGCTGATTTTGGCTGGGGCGGCCTGCCCCGCGCGGCCGGACCTTGCACCCGCCGTGGGTGAGCGCAGCGCCGTACCCGGGGACCAGCCCCCGGACCCCCGCGCCTCAAACGCCGGCGGGGCTGATTTTTGGCTGGGGCAGCCTGCACGTGCCGGCCGTTGGGGCCGGAGTTTGGCTACGCCGGCCCGTACCCGCCGGCCCATGGGGCTGGAGTTTGGCTACGCCGGCCCGTACGTGCCGGCCCATGGGGCTGGAGTTTGGCTACGCCGGCCCGTACGTGCCGGCCCTTGGGGGTGGGGCCCCCCCCGGAGGGGTCCAACCCACCCGAGGTTGGGGAGTAGGTTTTGGGGGGGCTGGATCACCCGCCGGGTGATCCAGCCCCGCCGGCGTTTGAGGCGCGGGTCTGGGCGGAGCCCGGGGAACGGGCGAAGGGCGGGTAGGGGACTCTGCCTCGCCCAGCGGCGGTGTAGCCGGGGCCTGGGGCTGGTGGGGCTGGACCCGGGGTGTGCACCGGAGCCCAGGGTCGGGGTCGGGTCCGGGGTGGGGTTAACCCCCGGGGGGAGAGGCCGACCTGCCGGATGGTTGCGGGTGGGGGCTCCGCGGGAGGGTTGGGGGACACAGTGGATGAAGGGCGGGTAGGCGATATGGGTAGCGGCGCAGGCAGCGGCAGCGGTATCGGCAGGGTGGTGCGGGCTCCCTTCGAGGGGCGGACCTGGCGGGAGTTCGGGTACCTGTTGGTCGGGCTGCCGCTGAGCACCCTGTACTTCTCGCTCGCCATCACCGGCGTCAGCCTCGGCGCCGGACTGCTCGTCACCTTCCTCGGAGTCCCGGTGCTGGCCGGGGTGCTGGCCATGTGCCGCGGGTTCGGGCGCGTGGAGCGGGCCCGGGTGCGCGGGATGCTGCACCACGACATCGCCGAGCCCGCGCCGATCCGGGCGAAGAAGGGCGGGGCGATCGCCCGGATGGGGGCGCTGCTCAAGAGCGGGAGCGCCTGGCGGCACGTGCTGTACTCGGTCGTCCACTTTCCGTGGGCGGTGTTCGCCTTCTGTGTGGCCCTGACGTTCTGGGCCTACGGGTGGGCCATGCTGCTCTACCCGCTCTGGTTCTGGGTGTTCCCGGCCTTCACCGACCAGCCGGGGCTGCAGCTCTTCCAGAACGACGACTACTCCTTCTATCTGGACTCCCCGCTCGCGATCGCGGCGACCTGCGCGACCGGGCTCGCCCTCACCCTCGCCACCCCCTGGGTGGTCCGCGCCCTGACCACCGTGGACCGGGTTCTCGTCTGCGGGCTGCTCGGACCCTCGCGGCTCGACCACCGGGTCAGCGAGCTGGAGTCCGACCGGGGTGTCGTGGTCGACACCGCCGCGGCGGATCTGCGGCGCATCGAGCGCGATCTGCACGACGGGGCGCAGGCCCGGCTGGTGGCGCTGGCCATGGACCTGGGGCTGGCGAAGGAGAAGCTGACGGAGGACCCGCGGGCCGCCGCCCGCATGGTGGACGAGGCGCACGGGGAAGTGAAGATCGCCCTCCAGGAGCTGCGGGACCTGGCCCGCGGGATCCACCCGGCGGTACTGACCGACCGGGGGCTGGACGCGGCCCTGTCCTCGGTGGCCTCCCGGTGCGCGGTGCCCGTACGGGTGGCCGTGGACCTGCCGTCGCGGCCGGCGGCGGCGATCGAGGGGATCGCGTACTTCACGGTGTCGGAGCTGCTGCAGAACGTGAGCAAGCACGCGAGGGCCCGTACGGCCGGGGTCGACGTGTGGAAGTCGGGCGAGCGGCTGCTGATCCAGGTCGCCGACGACGGGGTCGGCGGGGCCGACGCCGTGGCCGGTTCGGGCCTGGCGGGGCTGGCCGAGCGGCTCGACGCCGTGGACGGGCTGCTCGTCGTGGAGTCCCCCGCCGGTGGCGGTACGACCGTCACCGCCGAGCTCCCCTGGCGCCGCGACGCCTGAGCCCCCGGGCCACGGCTTACGACCGCAGGCGACGGCTTACGACCGCACGGATGCCCCGTAGGGGGTGTCCGTGCGGTCGCACGTCGTCCCCCCTCCCCCGGCAGGACGCCCCACGGGGTGCCGTTCGGCCCGCCGGGAGCGGGGGCCAAAGCCCTGACTTTCGGGGGTGGGTGGCCCGGCGGGGCTCCCAGGGCCGAAAACAGCCGGTCCGGGGGTACGCGTTGATCGCGCTCCGGCCAAATCCAGGCCCAAGACTGGGATGCTTGGCCGAGTCAGGGAACACGGGGCATGAGCGGACGCGGGAGCAGCGAAGTCGTGGAAGACAGGGTGCGGGTGGTCATCGCCGAGGATTCAGTGCTGCTGCGTGAGGGCCTGACCCGGTTGCTGACCGACCGGGGGCATGACGTCGTCGCAGGCGTCGGGGACGCGGAAGCCCTGATCAAGACGGTGGCGGAGCTGGCGGCCGAGAACGCGCTGCCGGACGTGGTGGTGGCCGATGTGCGGATGCCGCCGACGCACACCGACGAGGGAGTGCGGGCGGCCGTACGGCTGCGGCGCGATCACCCCGGCATAGGTGTGCTCGTGCTGTCCCAGTACGTGGAGGAGCAGTACGCCACCGAACTGCTGGCCGGGTCCAGTACCGGGGTGGGGTACCTGCTGAAGGACCGGGTGGCCGATGTGCGCGAGTTCCTCGACGCCGTCGTCCGGGTGGCCCGGGGCGGTACCGCCCTGGACCCGGAGGTCGTGGCGCAGCTGCTCGGCCGCAGCCGCAAGCAGGACGTGCTGGCGGGGCTGACCCCGCGCGAGCGCGAGGTGCTCGGGCTGATGGCCGAGGGGCGGACCAATTCCGCGGTGGCCAAGCAGCTGGTGGTGAGCGACGGCGCGGTGGAGAAGCACGTCAGCAACATCTTCATGAAGCTGGGCCTGTCGCCCAGTGACGGGGATCACCGGCGCGTGCTGGCCGTTCTCACCTACCTAAGATCTTGATCAACTGACACTCTGTCAGGTAAGGCCGGATTCGGACCGACCGCCGAAGGGGCGGTCCAGAAAATGAGCAGCCCGGGGAAGCGATCCCTACGGACGTAGGGTTGACCTTGGGCAGTGCTCACGCCTCGAAGGAGGTCCAGTTCAGTGACCAGCCAGGTCAGTAGCCCAGCCGAACAGTCCGACGGGGCCGAAGGCGCAGTCGTCGGCGAACAGCGGACGCCCCCGGGCCCGAACAGCGAACCCGCAGGCCACACCGGGGACGCGGGGACCAAGGAAGTACGCCGACTCGATCGGGTGATCATCCGCTTCGCGGGTGACTCCGGTGACGGCATGCAGCTCACCGGTGACCGCTTCACCTCGGAGACCGCCTCCTTCGGCAACGACCTCTCGACGCTGCCGAACTTCCCGGCCGAGATCAGGGCGCCCGCCGGCACCCTCCCCGGCGTGTCGTCCTTCCAGCTGCACTTCGCCGACCACGACATCCTGACGCCGGGCGACGCCCCGAACGTCCTGGTGGCGATGAACCCGGCGGCGCTGAAGGCGAACATCGCGGACGTGCCGCGCGGCGCGGAGATCATCGTCAACACCGACGAGTTCACCAAGCGCCCGATGGCGAAGGTCGGCTACGAGACCTCCCCGCTGGAAGACGGCTCGCTGGACGCCTACAACGTCCACCCGGTGCCGCTGACCACCCTCACCGTCGAGGCGCTGAAGGACTTCGGGCTCTCCCGCAAGGAGGCCGAGCGCAGCAAGAACATGTTCGCGCTCGGGCTGCTGTCCTGGATGTACCACCGGCCCACCGAGGGCACCGAGACCTTCCTGCGGCAGAAGTTCGCGAAGAAGCCCCAGATCGCGGAGGCGAACGTCACCGCCTTCCGGGCGGGCTGGAACTTCGGCGAGACCACCGAGGACTTCGCCGTCTCCTACGAGGTGGCCCCGGCCACCCGCGCCTTCCCGGCCGGCACCTACCGCAACATCTCCGGGAACCTCGCCCTGTCCTACGGGCTCATCGCCGCAGGTCAGCAGTCTGATCTGCCGCTCTACCTGGGCTCCTACCCGATCACCCCGGCCTCGGACATCCTGCACGAGCTGTCGAAGCACAAGAACTTCGGCGTACGCACCTTCCAGGCCGAGGACGAGATCGCCGGCATCGGCGCGGCGCTGGGCGCGGCCTTCGGCGGCGCGCTCGCCGTGACCACCACCTCCGGCCCGGGCGTGGCCCTGAAGTCCGAGACGATCGGCCTCGCGGTCTCCCTGGAGCTGCCGCTGCTGATCGTGGACATCCAGCGCGGCGGCCCGTCGACCGGTCTGCCGACCAAGACGGAGCAGGCCGACCTGCTCCAGGCCATGTACGGGCGCAACGGCGAGGCCCCGGTGCCGATCGTGGCCCCGCGCACCCCGGCGGACTGCTTCGACGCGGCGCTGGACGCGGCCCGGATCGCGCTGACCTACCGGACCCCGGTGTTCCTGCTCTCCGACGGGTACCTCGCCAACGGCTCCGAGCCCTGGCGGGTCCCGGACGTGGCGGACCTGCCGGACCTGAAGGTGCAGTTCGCCGCCGGGCCCAACCACGAGCTCGCGGACGGCACCGAGGTCTTCTGGCCGTACAAGCGCGATCCGCAGACCCTGGCCCGCCCGTGGGCGGTCCCGGGCACGCCGGGGCTGGAGCACCGGATCGGCGGCATCGAGAAGCAGGACGGCACGGGCAACATCTCGTACGACCCGGCCAACCACGAGTTCATGGTCCGCACCCGCCAGGCCAAGATCGACGGCATCCGGGTCCCCGACCTGGAGGTCGACGACCCGGACGGCGCGCGGACCCTGGTGATCGGCTGGGGTTCGACGTACGGCCCGATCACGGCCGCCGTACGCCGGCTGCGGATCGCCGGGCTCCCCATCGCGCAGGCCCACCTGCGCCACCTCAACCCCTTCCCGAGGAATCTGGGCGAGGTCCTGAAGCGTTACGACAAGGTAGTGGTACCGGAGATGAACCTCGGGCAGCTCGCGACCCTCCTGAGGGCGAAGTACCTGGTCGACGCGGCGTCGTACAACCAGGTGAACGGCATGCCGTTCAAGGCCGAGCAGCTCGCCAACCATCTCAAGGAGGCCATCAATGACTGAGGTGACCGACAGCCCCTCCCTTCTCTCGCTGGTGCCCAAGGCGGCCGCCAAGCAGTCGATGAAGGACTTCAAGTCGGACCAGGAGGTCCGCTGGTGCCCCGGCTGCGGCGACTACGCGGTGCTCGCTGCCGTCCAGGGCTTCATGCCGGAGCTGGGGCTGGCGAAGGAGAACATCGTCTTCGTCTCGGGCATCGGCTGCTCCTCGCGCTTCCCGTACTACATGGACACCTACGGGATGCACTCGATCCACGGCCGCGCCCCGGCGATCGCGACCGGGCTCGCCACCTCGCGCCGCGACCTGTCGGTCTGGGTGGTCACCGGTGACGGGGACGCGCTCTCCATCGGCGGAAACCACCTGATCCACGCCCTGCGGCGCAACGTCAACCTCAAGATCCTGCTGTTCAACAACCGGATCTACGGGCTGACGAAGGGGCAGTACTCCCCCACCTCCGAGGTCGGCAAGATCACCAAGTCGACCCCGATGGGCTCGCTGGACGCGCCCTTCAACCCGGTCTCGCTCGCGATCGGCGCCGAGGCCTCCTTCGTGGCCCGTACGGTCGACTCCGACCGCAAGCACCTCACCGAGGTGCTGCGCGCGGCGGCCGCCCACGAGGGCACGGCGCTGGTGGAGATCTACCAGAACTGCAACATCTTCAACGACGGCGCCTTCGAGGTCCTCAAGGACCACGAGCAGGCCCAGGAGGCCGTGATCCGCCTGGAGCAGGGGCAGCCGATCCGCTTCGGCGCGGACAATGCCAAGGGCGTCGTGCGCAACGTGGCCACCGGCGACCTGGAGGTCGTGACGGTGACCCCGGAAAACGAGTCCCGGATCCTGGTCCACGACGCCTCCTCGGCCTCCCCGACCAACGCGTTCGCGCTGTCCCGGCTGGCCGACCCCGACACGCTGCACCAGACGCCCATCGGGGTGTTCCGCAACGTGCGGCGGCCCGTCTACGACACGCTCATGGCCGACCAGCTGGAGACGGCCGTGGACCGCAGCGGCAAGGGCGACCTGGGCGCGCTGCTGAGCGGGAACGACACCTGGACCGTCGTCGGCTGAACCGACTGCTCGGCCGTCCGCCGCAGCCCACCGGACCCCGACGAAGCCCGGACCCGCAGGGAGGGTCCGGGCTTCGTCGCGTCCCGGCCACCGCGCGGCAACGCAAGTGTCATGAGCATCTCGCCAGACACTAATGACTTTCGGTGCGTGCGGCGCTACCGTCGTCAGGTTGGCTTGAAGTAGCTCTGGAGGTCCCGTGAAGGCACAGAACGACCAGCGCACGGGGTTGCTCTACGGCTTCGCCTCGTACGGGATGTGGGGGATCGTGCCCCTCTTCTGGCCGCTCCTCCAGCCCGCCGGAGCGATCGAGATCCTCGCCCACCGCATGGTGTGGTCCCTGGCCGTGGTCGGCTTGGCCCTGCTGGCCCTGCGGCGCTGGGGATGGATGGCCGAGCTGCTGCGCCAGCCGCGCAAGCTCGCCCTCACGGCGGTCGCCGCCGCCCTGGTCACCGTGAACTGGGGCGTGTACATCTGGGCGGTCAACAACGGCGCGGTCGTCGAGGCGAGCCTCGGCTACTTCATCAACCCCCTGGTCACCATCGCGCTCGGCGTCCTGGTCCTCGGCGAGCGCCTGCGCCGCACGCAGTGGGCGGCGGTCGGGATCGCCGTCACCGCCGTGCTGGTCCTCGCCGTCGGGTACGGGCGGCCGCCGTGGATCTCGCTGATCCTGGCCTTCTCCTTCGCCCTGTATGGGCTGATCAAGAAGCAGCTCGGCATGGGCGGCCTGGAGTCGCTGACCGCCGAGACCGTGATCATGTTCCTGCCCGCCCTCGGCTACCTGCTGTGGCTCGGCGCGCGGGGCGAGTCCACCTTCAGCGCCCAGGGCCCGGGGCACGCAGCCCTGCTGGCCTCGGCCGGGCTGGTCACCGCGATCCCGCTGATCTGCTTCGGCGCGGCCGCGATCCGGGTCCCGCTGTCCACCCTGGGGCTGCTGCAGTACATGGCCCCGGTCTTCCAGTTCGGCCTCGGCGTCCTGTACTTCCACGAGGCCATGCCGCCCGCACGCTGGGCCGGCTTCTCGCTGGTCTGGGTCGCCCTCTCGATCCTCACCTGGGACGCCCTGCGCACCGCCCGCCGCTCCCGGGCCCTGCGCCTGGACGCCTTGGCGGCGCACCTGCCGAGCGGCCTGCCGACCGGCCTCCCGAGCACCCCGCCGAGCCCTCTCCCGAGCTCCCTGCCGAGCTCCCTTCCGGCCCCGGCGCGCGAGACCGCGTAACGCCGCTCGGAGCATCGGCGGGCGCGTCTTCGGACGCGCCCGTCCGCATGTCCGCCCCCGCTCCATCCCCGCCGCACCCCGACGCACCCCCGCCCCCGGGCCTACCCGTCCATCGGCAGCCCCGTCGTGGCGAGGCGGAGGCCGGGCGGCGCGTGCGCGGCCACCAGGGCCACGGCCTCCCCGGCCGTGGCGACCTCGCCCACCTCCCCGGCCGGATCGCGCCGCACCACGCGGAACCGCCCGTCGGGCAGCGGGATCACGAAGGGGACCGCCACCTCGTAGGGGAAGCGGGTCGTGCTGCTGAAGTGCACGTGGCAATGGCTCGTGTACGGATACAGCTGCCGCAGGAGCGGGTGCGCGTGGGCCGCCTCCAGCACCGCGATCGTGCCGAGTCGCCAGACCTCGGGCCCGAGGCGCTCCAGGTTGTCCTCCCATGTCCGCCGCCGATCGATCCACTGCGCCTCGACGACCGCCGAACGGATCTCTTCGTTCACATTCATCCGCCCAGTGTCCACTTGCACCGGCCCTGCGGGCGGCTCCGTCCCCCGCCCGCCCGCGAGCCGCACGCTCCGCCACTCGGCCAGCCGCGGTCGGGCGGAATCCAGGTTTCCTCTTATTCCACCGGCGACCCCGCCTCCTCGGCCGCATCCCGCCGGCCGAGTTCCGCGATCAGTGATCGCCGCAGGTCGCCACGGCCCGGCGGATATTCCGCTTTCCGCTCCGGCCGGATCGGCTTCCCGCTCAGGCCGACGAGAATTGCACACCAGCGACATAGGCATTTTTGGCTCGTTGACAACCCTGAGTTCCTGGCGCTTATATGAAGTCATCGAAGGGGGGGATGGCGAATGAGGACCAGCCGAAAGTCCCGATTCCGCAGCCGAATTGCATTAATCCATTGCCATCTCCAATTGAGGAGATGATATGAGCATAATCAAGCACACGCTTCCGCTCGCCGCCGCCGCCATCGTGCTGACGGCCGGGAGCATCGCAGGGCCCGGCTTCATCCAGGCCCAGTCGGCGGCCGCGAGCACCTCGGCCGTCACCGAGACTCCGTCACCAGCCGAGGCTCCGGCCGCCGAGGCCCCGGCGGCCGGCGAGGCTCCGGCGGCCCCCGAGGGCCAGGCGGGAATCTTCAACCCGCGGCCGGTCGCGAGAACCCCCGAGCAGCTGCTCAAGCTCCTGGGCGAGCGGATCAAGGCCAAGGACATCGAGGGCATCATCGCCCTGCACGAGACCGAAGCGGCGATCGTCGACTGGGACCTCTCGGTCATCCGGGGCCACGCCGCCATCCGGGCCTTCTACGTCGGATGGTTCGACCTGAACCCGGTGCTCACCGTCAACGCCCGCCAGACCGTCGCGACGGGCGGATGGCGCGGGTGGGACGGCGTGGTGCGCCAGCGCACGGCCTCCATCATGGGCGACTACAGCCTGGAGCAGGCCGGGCCGGACGGCACCCGCGTGAGCTTCACCGGCAACTTCTGCGACACCGTCGAGGAGCAGCTGGACGGTACCTGGCTCTACGTCCTGGACAACCCGTACCCGCCCCACGGCGGGGGCACGCCGGCGGCGGCCGCCCACCACTGATCCGGGCATCTCAGCGGTCTCGGCCTTTTCCGCTCAGCCCTTCGGCCGGCGAATTCTTTACGCGCATCGCACGCTTTATCAACCGCGCCGAAAAGCGAGCAGGGCGAGAAAACTCCGCCCACCCATGCGGGACCCGATCATCCCCATGGGTGGCCGGCCACCACTCAATCAACCCGAGGGGGAACCGTGCCGGGCATAGCCCCGATCTCGTCATACCCACTGCCGACGGCGGCCGAACTGCCCGCCAGCCAGGCCCCGTGGAAACCCGACCCCGACCGAGCGGCCCTGCTCGTTCACGATATGCAGCGCTACTTCCTCGCACCGTTTCCCGAGGAGATCCGCGATCCGCTGGTACGTCACTGCGCGATCCTGCGGGAGCGCTGCGCCGCCCTCGGGGTCCCGGTGTTCTACACCGCGCAGCCCGGTGGCATGACCGACGGGGACCGCGGCCTGCTCAAGGACTTCTGGGGTCCGGGCATGAGGGTGGACCCCGTCGACCGCCAGATCGTCGCGGAACTCGCGCCCCGGCCCGCGGACCAGGTGCTCACCAAGTGGCGCTACAGCGCCTTCTTCCGCTCGGACCTGCTGGCCCGGATGCGCGCCCAGGGCCGCGATCAGCTGATCGTCTGCGGGGTGTACGCACACGTCGGTGTGCTGGCGACGGCCCTCGAGGCGTTCAGCAACGACATCCAGCCGTTCCTGGTCGCCGATGCCGTCGGTGACTTCTCCGCCGAGTACCACCAGCTGGCCCTCGACTACGCGGCCGCCCGCTGCTCGGTGGTCACCACCACCGAGGAGGTCTTCACCACCGAGGAGGTCTTCCGATGAACCCGACGCAGCTGCTCGAGCACGTGCTGGGCGCCGATCCGGGTCCCTTCGCCCTGCTGCACCGCCCCGAGTCGCTGGGCGCGGACCGCGTGGAGATCCTGCTGGGCCAGGTCAGCACCCCGGCCCGGCTGGCCGACATCCCGCTCGGCGGCCGGAGCGGGGGGCCCGGCGGGGCCCGGCACGAGTCGCTGGTCCTGGTGCCCCACCAGCAGATCACCGAGCGCGGCTTCGTCGCCGCCGCGGACGGCTCACCGCTGATCGCGATGTCGGTGACCGACCAGGGTCAGATCTCCGTGCCGGACGCGCTGAGGGCCCTGCCGGACGAGCCGATCAGCCTGGACGGCGGGCACTTCGACACCGAGGACGAGGCCTACGCCGACACGGTCCGCGCGGTCCTCGACGACGAGATAGGCACCGGCGAGGGCTCCAACTTCGTCATCAAGCGCTCGTTCGTCACCACCATCACCGGGTACTCGACGCGCAGCGCGCTCAGCCTGTTCCGCCGGCTGCTCACCCGGGAGAGCGGCGCCTACTGGACCTTCATCGTGCACACCGGCACGCGGACCTTCGTGGGCGCCACTCCGGAGCGCCACGTCAGCCTGCGGGACGGCGTCGCCGCGATGACCCCGATCAGCGGCACCTACCGCTACCCGCCCACCGGACCTGACCGGTCGGAGGTCATGGAGTTCCTGACCGACGGCAAGGAGACCGACGAGCTGTACATGGTCCTCGACGAGGAACTCAAGATGATGGCCCGGGTCTGCCGGGGCGGCGGCCGGGTGAGAGGACCGTTCCTGCGGGAGATGTCCCGGCTCGCGCACACCGAGTACGTCATCGAGGGGCACAGCGACCTCGACCCCCGGGACATCCTGCGGGAAACGATGTTCGCGCCCACGGTGACCGGCAGCCCGCTCGAGAACGCCTGCCGGGTGATAGCCCGCTACGAGCCGCGCGGTCGCGGGTACTACGGCGGCATCGCGGCCCTCATCGGCCGCGACGCCGGCGGCGAGCGCACCCTGGACTCGGCCATCCTCATCCGCACCGCCGACATCCGTGCCTCGGACGCCGACGGCACCGGCCACGTGGAGGTCGGGGTGGGCGCGACCCTGGTCCGGCACTCCGACGCCGACGCCGAGGTCGCCGAGACCCGTACCAAGGCCGCGGGCGTGCTCGCGGCGCTGGGCGCCGCGAACCGGCTCGTCGAGGACCCGCTGGTCCAGAAGGCCCTGGGGAGCCGCAACGAGACGATCGCGCGCTTCTGGCTCAGCGACACCGCATCGCGGGCCCGGCCCCATCCGATGCTCGACGGCCGCCGGGCACTGATCATCGATGCCGAGGACACCTTCAGCTCGATGCTGGCCCACCAGCTGAGCGCCATCGGGCTGACCGTCGAGATCGCCGGCTTCGACGCGGCCCACCGCTTCGACGACCACGATCTCGTCGTCATGGGCCCGGGACCCGGCGACCCGCGGGAGGCCGGCCACCGCAGGATGGCCCACCTCGCCTCGTCGATCGAGGAGTTGCTCTCCCGGCGCATCCCCTTCCTGGCCGTGTGCCTGAGCCATCAGCTGCTGTCCCGCCACCTCGGGCTCGAACTGAGGCGCCGGGACGTCCCGAACCAGGGCACCCAGCGGGAGATCGACCTGTTCGGCTCGCGGGAGCGCGTCGGCTTCTACAACTCCTACGAGGCCCGGTCGCGGGTCGACCAGCTGGAGTGCCCCGGCGTCGGCGAGGTGAAGGTGAGCCTCGACCCGCGCACGGGAGAGGTGCACGCCCTGCGCGGGCCGCACTTCGGGTCCGTGCAGTTCCACCTCGAATCCGTGCTCACCCAGGACAGCGAGCGCGTCCTGACCGAGCTGCTCGTGCCCCTGATGGAAGCCGCGGAGGTAGTGAAGGTATGAAAGCCGCCATCTCCTGGTGGGACCTCTCCGGGTCCGGCCAGACCATCGACTCCTTGCGCGTCTACCTGCGGGACGAGGGAGTGGATCCGTGGACCGCGATCCGCGGACTGCGACTGAAGTTCTGGATCTCCGACCGGATCAACAACCGCTGGGGCGCGGTGATGCTGTGGGACTCCGACGCCGACCTGACGGCAGCGATGCCGCCGAACCGGGCCACCGAGCTCATCGGGTACCCGCCGACCGAGCGGATGACGACCGAGGTCGAGGCCATCGTCGAAGGCGTCCACTCCGGTGAACTCGCCGAGCGCGGACTGGCCTTCGAAGCCGTCGGGACGTCTTCGTGAGCGCGGCGCCCGGGTCCCTGGCCGCCGATGAGTTCGCCGCTCCGCCCGCCGAGCCGATGGACCTGCTCCGGGCCTGGTTCGACAGCGCCGTCGCGGACGCCGTACGCGAGCCGGGCGCGCTGGCACTGGCCTCGGCCGATGCCCGCGGCCGCGCCTCCAACCGGATCGTGCAGGTGCTCGCGGTGCGCGGTACGGGACTGGTGTTCACCAGCCACTCCGACAGCCGCAAGGCCCGGGACCTGGACGAGACGGGCTGGGCGTCGGGCGTCTTCTACTGGCGCGAGGCCGGCCGGCAGGTGAGCGTGAGCGGCCCGGCCCGCCCGCTGCCCGACGAGGAGTCCGACGCCCTGTGGGCCGCCCGGCCCGCCGCCGCGCACCCGATGTCGGTGGCCTCGTACCAGAGCGCACCGCTGCTGGACGAGGACGCGCTGCGCGAGCGGGCCCGGGAACTGGCCCGGGGCGCCGCCGCGCTGGCCCGCCCGGACCGCTGGCTGGGCTACCTGCTGGAGCCGGCATCGGTCGAGTTCTGGCAGTCCGACCCGCAGGACCGGCTGCACCGCAGGCTGCGGTACGAGCGCGACGGCTCCGGCTGGCGCACGGGCCGGCTCCAACCCTGACCGCGCTCCGAACCCCCTAGACCGAAGTGAGAGAAAGGCAAGCCGATGTGTGGAATTACGGGCTGGATCGCGTTCGACCGTGATCTGGAGCAGCAGCGCACCCAGCTGGACGCGATGACGCAGACCATGGCCTGCCGGGGGCCGGACGCCGGTGGCGCCTGGATCGAGCGGCACGCGGCCTTCGGGCACCGGCGGCTGTCGGTCATCGACCTGGAGGGCGGCGCCCAGCCCATGGTGGTGCCGACCGACAACGGACCGGTGTCGATCACCTACAGCGGTGAGGTCTACAACTTCACCGAACTGCGGGCCGAGTTGCTGCGCCGCGGCCACCGTTTCCGCACCAACAGCGACACCGAGGTGGTGCTCAACGGCTACGTCGAGTGGGGCGAGGCGCTCGCCGACCGGCTCAACGGCATCTACGCCTTCGCCATCTGGGACTCCCGCGTCGAGAAGCTCGTACTGATCCGCGACCGGATGGGCGTCAAGCCCCTCTACTTCTACGAGACCGAGGACGGGGTGATGTTCGGCTCCGAGCCGAAGGCGATCCTCGCCAACCCGCTGGCGGAGCGCGCGGTCGACCTCGCCGGGCTGCGGGAGCTGGTCAGCTTCACCCAGACGCCGGGGAGCTCGGTGTGGTGCGGGATGCGCGAGGTGGTCCCGGGCGGCATCGTCATCGTGGACCGCGCCGGCCTGCGCGAGCGCCGCTACTGGACGCTGCCCACCCGGCAGCACACCGATGACCTGAAGACCACCATCGGCAACGTGCGGGACCTGCTCGAGGACATCGTGGGCCGCCAGGTCGTCTCCGACGTACCCCGGTGCACCCTGCTCTCCGGCGGTCTGGACTCCAGCGCGATCACCGCGCTGGCCGCCGCCAAGCTCGGCGCGTCCGGCGAGAAGGTGCGCAGCTTCGACGTGGACTTCGTCGGACGGGCGGACGACTTCGTCGCCGACGAGCTGCGCGGCACCACGGACGCCCCCTACGCCCGGGAGGTGGCCGCCCGCGTCGGAACGCAGCACCAGTCGATCGTGCTCGACCACGCCTCGATCGCCGACCCGGACGTGCGACGGGCCGTCATCACCGCGCGGGACAGTCCGCTCAGCCTCGGCGACATGGACACCTCGCTCTACCTGCTGTTCCAGGCCATCCGCAAGCACTCCACGGTCGCCCTGTCCGGGGAGTCCGCGGACGAGGTCTTCGGCGGGTACCGGTGGTTCCACCAGCCGGAGGTCCAGGCCGCGAAGACCTTCCCCTGGATGGCGGTCTTCGTCAGCGGTGCCAAGGCCCAGGTGTCGGACCGGTTCAACCCGGGCATCACCGCCGCCCTCGACCTGCCGACGTACATCGCCGACCGGTACTCCGACGCGGTCGCGGAGGTCGAGCGGGCGGAGGGCGAGAGCGACCACGAGATGACGATGCGGGTGATGAGCCACCTGCACCTGACCCGCTTCGTCCGGATGCTGCTGGAGCGCAAGGACCGGATCAGCATGGCGGTGGGGCTGGAGGTCCGGGTCCCGTTCTGCGACCACCGGCTCGTGGAGTACGTCTACAACGCCCCGTGGTCGATGAAGACCTTCGACGGCCGGGAGAAGAGCCTGCTGCGCGCCGCGACCGCCGACCTGCTGCCCCAGTCGGTGCTGGAGCGGACGAAGGCCCCCTACCCGGCGACGCTGGACCCGCAGTACACGAACGCGCTGCTGCAGCAGTCCAAGGAACTGCTCGGGACCGACGACCCGGTCTTCGACATGGTCGACCGCAGCTGGCTCGAGGACATCATCCGGCAGGACCCGGCCTCCATGCCGCTCGACGTCCGCAACGGCATGGAGCGCGTGCTCGACCTGAGCACCTGGCTCGACATCTACCGCCCCGAGATCCGGCTCTGACGATGGGAACCGACCACGCCATGGAAACCGACCAGGCCCAGCACGAAGGGCTCGAAACCGACGCCGACCTGCGCGCCCGCCACCGTGCCGTCGTAGCCGACTACATGAGCCGCAAGGGCGAGACCCGCACGACGCGCTACCTGCTCTTCGCCGAGGACGGCAGCGCCGGCCTGTGGACCAGCGACACCGGCCGGCCGATCACCTCCCAGGGGCACGAGAAGCTCAAGGCGCACGGCGAGTGGTCGCTGCGCATGTTCCCCGACTGGGAATGGACCAACGTCGAGATCTTCGAGACGCAGGACCCGAACCGCTTCTGGGTCGAGTGCGACGGGGAGGGCCAGATCCTCTACCCCGAATATCCGCCCGGCCACTACACCAACCACTTCATCCACTCGTTCCTGCTCGAAGACGGAAAGATCAAGCAGAACCGCGAGTTCATGAACCCGCTCCAGCAGCTGCGAGCGCTGGGCATCGAGGTGCCGAAGGTCAACCGCGGCGGGATCCCCACCTAGGAAGCACCGCCTCCGGCCGCCCTGCCGGATCCGGGCCGTTCGGGCCGTCCACACACACGACAAGGAGAATCCGATGGGATCTCAGCTCAACCCCTACCTCGCCTTCGACGGGAACGCCCGGCAGGCGCTGGAGTTCTACCACGACGTCCTCGGCGGAAAGCTGGAGCTGGGCACGTTCGGTGACTTCGGCAATCCGGAGTCCCCCGACGCCGACAAGATCATGCACGCCACGCTCAGCACCGCGGACGGTTTCACGGTGATGGCGTGGGACGTCCCGGAGCGGGTTCCCTTCAACCCGGGCACCAACGTCGCGCTCTACCTCGGCGGCGACGACGCCCACCTGCGCGACTACTTCGAGAAGCTCTCCGCCGGCGGCACCGTGGCGATGCCCCTCAAGCAGCAGGTCTGGGGCGACGAAGCGGGCACCCTCGTCGACAAGTTCGGGATCACCTGGATGTTCAACATCACCCAGGGCCGGTCCTGACCGGACCTCCGCAGTGCGGGGCGGGGCCGTCCGACGGCTCCGCCCCCCACGGGGAGCACAGATTCATGTCCTGCCGCGGAAGACCGCGGCGAAGCGGTCCGGCCGGCAGCGGCCGGGAGTGGGGATGGTGAGGGATCCATGACAGTCGACGTGCAGGCCACCCGGAACGTGGTCGACATGATCACCGGCGGATGGAGGGCGCAGGCGCTCTACACCGCGGTCAAACTCGAACTGCCCGACCACATAGCGGCCGGCCGTGTCTCCGGCGCCGAGCTCGCGAAGGCGACCGGGGCGAACGAGCAGGGCATCCACCGCCTGATGCGCCTCCTGGTGGCCATGGGCGTGTTCGAGGGCAGCGAGGCCACCGGCTACCGCGGCACCCCGGTGAGCGCGGCCCTGCTCGACGGCCCGCAGTCCCTGCGCGACATGTGCCTGCTGTACGGCGAGGAGTTCTACTCCGCGTGGGGCCACGCGCACCACGCCATCAGCACGGAGAGCTCGGGATTCGAGGTCGCCTACGGCCGGCCGCTCTACGAGTACCTCGGTGAGGACGCGGCCACCGCCAGACGGTTCCAGCACACCATGAACGCCGCGAGCATGTTCTTCCACCAGGTGCCCGAGGCCTTCGACTTCGGGGGCAAGACGGTCGTGGACGTGGGCGGAGGCGGCGGGCACCTGCTCGCCACGATCCTCGGCGCCGTACCGGACGCCCGGGGCGTGCTCTTCGACCGCGAGCACATGATGCCGAAGGCGCGCGAGCACCTGGCCGCCACCGTCGGGCTGGACCGCGCCGAGCTGGTCGGCGGCGACATGTTCGAGGACGTGCCGGCGGGCGGGGACGTCTACGTCCTGTGCCGTGTGCTGGCCGGCCACGACGACGAAGCGGTCGTCGGCCTCTTCGAGAGCTGCCGCCGGGCCATGGCCGGCTCCTCGTCGCGGCTGCTGATCCTCGACCGTTTCGTCGAGGACGAGGACCCCACCGTGCTGCCCGCCCTGTGGGACCTGCACCTCCTGGTGACGACGGGCGGCGAACACCGCACCCTCGACAGGATCACGCGGCTGCTGAACCGGGCCGGCCTGGAGATCGCCGGGACCGCGGAGCTGCCCAGTGAGACGACCGCCCTGATCGCCGCGCCGCGCACCCCCTCGCACCCCTAGGGACAGGAGACTCCGGTGCTCAAGATGGCAACGATCGGCGTCTACGGCTTCGACGCCGACTCCTACCTGCAACGACTTCAACAGGCCGGTGTGCGCCTGGTGCTCGACGTACGCCAGCGCCGCGGCGTCCGCGGCCCGGACTATGCCTGGGCGAATTCACTGCGGCTGCAGGCGGCCCTCGCCGAGGCCGGGATCGCCTACGAGCATCACCGTGAACTCGCCCCGACCACCGAGCTGCGCCACCTCCAGTACGCCGAGGACGACCGCCAGGGCGTCGGCAAGCGCTCCCGCCACGAGCTCGCCGCCGAGTACACGCGTCGCTACACCGGCGAGATCCTCGACCCCGCCGACCTCGACCCGATCGTGTCGCGGCTGCCGGCCGACGGGACCGCGGCACTGTTCTGCGTCGAGCGCGACGCGGAGGCCTGCCACCGGTCACTGGTGGCACGGCGCCTGGCCGAGCAGCACCACGTGGCGATCGAACACCTGAGGCCACTGTGAGGGACGCCGTGACGGACGAGATGCTTCCGCGCGGCGCGCGGCGACCGCGGATCGCGGTGTTCGCCGGACCGACGGCGACGGTCCTGAACACACCGGACCTGGTCACGTCGAACAAGGCGCGGGTGCGCCACGGTCTGCCGCTGCTCCCCTCCCGGTTCGACGTCCTGCGTTCCCAACGGCTCGCGGCGCCCGTGACCTTGTACGTCGAGGCGTTCAGCGCACACCCGCTCGAACGGGAGTCGGCCGATCTGTACGCCCCGCCGGACGGCTGGCTCGACAAGGAGGGAACGTTCCACCAGGAGCACCCCTTCGACGGCGCCGACGACGCCACCCCGGTGTACGTCGTCGAACTCGACCCGGCCGACGGCCTCTACCCCCTGCCCTATATAGGCAGGCAGGCGGACGGCTCCGCCTGGGAGGAGACCGCGGCAGCCCCCTTCGCGCCGGCGGCGGGCGCCCGCCAGACGTTCTACCCCGACGCCCGGCGCCTGTACGAGGAGATCGAGCGGTACGGGCTCGCCGACCTCGGAACCACCGTCGCGCTCGGTGCGATCGCCGACTTCGACTTCTTCCGCGCCGCTCCGTCGGGCGGATACACGACGGGCCCCGATGCCGAACGCCTCGGGCAGGACTTCTTCGTCTACTACCCGTACCACCTCCAGAGCGAACCGGGCCTGGCGAACCTGGCCGAGGCCACCAACCAGGTCCAGGCCGTCCTCGACACGGGCGGGTTCACCGGCGTCCAGTGGCTCGAGGGGAGTCCGACGGTCGACGAGACCCTGTACTGGCTCGGACTGCTGGTCGACACCACGGTGCCGCTCGTCGGGCACGCGGCCCAGCGCCGCCACCAGTCCCTGAGCGCCGACGGCGACCGCAACGTGGTGGACGGCGTGAAGTTCATCGCGTCGGGCGTCGCCCTGGACGAGACGGGCGCGGACCGCATCGGAGCCTGCGTGATCGTCGACGAACTCGTGTACTCGGCCCGCGACGTGACCAAGGTCGACGCCCGGCCCGGGGGGTACGAGGTCACCGGCGGGCACGGAGGAGTGGTCGCCGACATGGGCGGCTACGGTCCCCCGCAGCTCACCTACCTCCCGGCGCGCAGGCACACCCACCGCTCGGAGCTGCGCCTGAGCGTGCTCCCCGACCGGGTGGCCGGCGTCACCGGGGCCCTGGACACCGGTGTGTCCCTGGTCGACGTGGAGACGAAGGACGCCGCCGGGCTCGTGCCCGCCGCCATGCCGCACGTCTCGATCACCAAGTACAGCCGGTACGCGGCCACGGGCGCGGGCGCCGGCCACCCGTCCCTCTCCGACGACGAGGTCGAGATCCTCGCCCGGATCGACGCCGGCCTCGCGGGGGCGCCCCTGACCGGATTCGTCTGTGAGGGCATGTCGCCTTTCGGGATGGCCGACCCGGCGAAGAACGCGGCCCTGGGCGTCGCCGTCTTCGCCGGCATGCCGGTGGTCCGTACGGGCCGTGGCAACACCGGGGGCATGGCGTACCGGACGGATCCGGTGTTCATCTCGGGCAACAACCTCACGGCCACCAAGGCGCGCCTGCTCCTCATGGCCGCGCTGCTGGGGCTCGGCGCCCTGCCGCCGGCCGCGGATCCGTTCAACCCGACTCCCGCCGAGTACGCGGCCACGGCCCGGGCGGTCGCCCGGTACCAGGTCCTGTTCGACACACACTGACACCACTTCTGGGACGGAACGCATGGATACGTACGAGTACGTGGTGGCCGACGTCTTCACCAAGGTGCCACTCGAAGGAAATCCGACCGCGGTCTTCCTGAACTCCTCCGGTCTGTCCGGCGAGCGCATGCAGCAGATCGCGCAGGAGATGCACCTGTCGGAGACGGTCTTCGTCCTCCCCGCGCAGGACGACGGCGATGTGCGGGTCCGCATCTTCACCCCCGTCAACGAGCTGCCGTTCGCCGGGCATCCGACCCTGGGCACAGCCATCGTGCTCGGCGAGTCGCACGACTCGAAGGAGCTCCTGATGGAGACCGCCATGGGCACCGTCGCGTTCGAACTCGAGCGCGACGACGACGGCCGGGCGGGCGCGGCCGGCATGTGGCAGCCCGTCCCGACGTGGGAGGACTACGACCGCGCGGACGAACTGCTCGCCGCCCTCGGCCTCGCGGACACCGGCAGTACGCTGCCGGTCGAGGTCTACCACAACGGGCCGCGGCACGTGTTCGTCGGCCTGGACGGCGTGGCCGCGCTCTCCGCCCTGGAGCCGGACCACCGGAGCCTCTCGAGGCTGCCCGACATGGCCGCCAACTGCTTCGCCGGCTCGGGCACCCACTGGAGACTGCGGATGTTCTCGCCCGCCTACGGCGTGGTGGAGGACGCGGCCACGGGCTCGGCCGCCGGGTCGCTCGCCGTACACTTGGCGCGGCACGGCCTGGTCCCCTTCGGGGAGTGGATCAGCATCCGCCAGGGGGTCGAGATGGGCCGCCCTTCGACGATGCACGCCCGGGCCATGGGGACGCCGGAGCGGATCGATTCGGTGTACGTGGCGGGATCCGCCGTGGTCATCGCACGGGGAACGCTGTACGCGTAGCCGCCGACGGCCGCCGCTCGCTGCTGATGGCCGCCGAGAACGACGAGTGACCGATCCACAGACGAGTGACCGATCCACAGAGGAAGGGCCGCCGCACGTGTCCGAGGGTGACGGGTTGTTCGAGTTACCGCTGTCCGAAGCCGCCCCGCCGCCCAAGGAGACCGAGACCGTGGGGGCCACCGCGCCACTCGCGGTGCGGATGCGGCCGCGGACGCTCGCCGAGGTCGTCGGCCAGGCCCACCTGCTGGGTCCCGGCGCGCCGCTGCGGCGGCTGGCGGAGGGCGGGGAGGCCTCGTCCGTGCTGCTCTACGGGCCCCCCGGCACCGGGAAGACCACGATCGCGCGCCTGCTCGCCGCCGTCGACACCCGCCATTTCGTGGCCCTGTCCGCGCTCTCCAGCGGGGTCAGGGAACTGCGCGAGGTGATGAACGAGGCCCGTCTTCGCCGGGACCGGCAAAGCCGGCGGACCGTGCTGTTCATCGACGAGGTGCACCGCTTCTCCAAGAACCAGCAGGACGCCCTGCTCGGAGCCGTCGAGGACAGGCTCGTCCTGCTGGTCGCCGCCACCACGGAGAACCCGTCGTTCTCGGTGGTGACGCCGCTGCTCTCGCGGATGCTGGTGCTCCAGCTCCAGTCCCTGGACGAGGAGGACCTGCGCGCACTGGTGCGGCGGGCGGTGAAGGACGAGCGCGGCCTCGATGGTTCGGTCTCGCTGTCCCCCGAGGCCGAGGCCGTCCTGGTGCGCCTCGCCGCGGGCGACGCCCGCAGCGCGCTGACCGCACTGGAGGCGAGCGCCGACGGGGTGATGGACACCGGCGGCACCTTGATCGACGTGGATGCCGTGGAACGGGCCGTCGCCGGGACCACCGTGCGCTACGACCGGCAGGGCGACCAGCACTACGACGTCATCAGCGCGTTCATCAAGTCGATCCGCGGCTCGGACCCCGACGCCGCGCTGCACTACCTGGCCCGCATGCTCGTGGCCGGGGAGGATCCGCGGTTCATCGCACGACGGCTGCTGGTGCACGCCAGTGAGGACGTCGGGCTGGCCGACCCCACGGCGCTGCAGGCGGCCGTCGCGGCGGCGCAGACGGTCCAGCTGATCGGGATGCCCGAAGCCCGCCTCGCCCTGGCGCAGGCCACCGTGCACCTGGCCACGGCGCCGAAGTCGAACGCGCTGATCACCGGGATCGACGAGGCCATGGCCGACGTCCGGGCGGGAGCCGTCGGCGAGATCCCCGCCCACCTGCGGTACGGCCGCTACGCGGGCGCCCGGGAGCTGGGCAACGCGATCGGCTACCGGTACCCCCACAAGGCCACGGACGGGGTCCAGGAGCAGCAGTACCCGCCGGACGAGCTCGTGGGGAAGGACTACTACCGCCCCACCCGGCATGGCGGGGAGCACGTCCTGCACGAGCGCCTCGCCAGGCTCCGCCGCGTGGTCCGGGGGGACCGGGGGGACCGGGGGTAGCCCACCCACTGCCCGTGCCGGTTCGAGGGGCACGAGCAGCGGCACGGACACGATGCCGTTACGCGACGGCGGTGCCCTCGAGCTCGACCAGCTGGCCGGGGATCGCCAGACGCGAGACCCCGAGCATCGTGGTGGTCGGCGCGACCTGGGCGGCGCCCAGCTTTCCCGCCAGCACGCCGTAGTGCTGGAAGAGCAGGTCGACGTCGGTCGTGTAGACGTTGAGCCGGACGAGGTTCGCGAGGGTCATGCCGGCCTCGGCGAGCACCGCCTCGATGTTGGCGATGCTCAGCGCCAGCTGACCCGCCATGTCACCGTCGTGCTCGGGCTTGCCCTCGCTGCTCATCGCGGTCTGTCCCGAGATGTACAGGGTGCGCGAGTGCCCGGAGACGACTTCGCCCTGGTTGAACCCCATCTCTACCGACCACGACACCGGGTTGACCGCAGTTCGTTCCATGTCGCACTAGCTCCATTCGATTCACGTGAAGGTACGGACGCCCATCGGCCAGGCAGCCGCCCAGCTCTGACGTCGTGTGAAGGAGCCTTGCAACTAAATACGACACCTTCGGTCATGTATTTTGGTTAACATTTCTATATGCGCGCCGACCGATTAGTCTCGTTAGTGCTACTTCTGCGCCAGCGCGGCCGGATGACCGCGGACGCCCTGGCCCGCGAGCTGCGCGTGTCCACCCGTACGGTGCTGCGCGACGTGGAGGCGCTGTCCGCGGCCGGCCTGCCGGTCTACGCCGAGCGCGGACGGCACGGCGGTTTCACGCTGTTGCCCGATTTCCAGACAGCGCTCACGGGACTGAACCACGACGAGGCGCTCGCCCTGGTGGTCGCCGGATCGCGGCGCGGATCGCAGCTGTTCGGCCTCGGTTCGGCGCTCGCCTCGGCCATGCTCAAACTGGTCGACGCGCTGCCCGAGAACCTCCGGGACTCCGCGGCCGGCGCGGCGCAGCGGTTGCTCATCGACCCGGAGAGCGACCTGCTCTCGCGCCGGGTGGCCGCGGACGAGGTGTCCGACGCCATCGTGGCGGAGATCCGCCACGCGGTGTTCGCCGGACGCAAGCTGAGGCTCAGTTACGCGGCGGCGGGTCAGATCCCGAAGTGGCGCACGGTGGACCCGATCGGCCTGGTCACCGTGCGCGGACAGGGCTATCTGCTGGCCACCAGGTACGGCGCGGACCGCACGTACCGGCTGTCCCTGGTGCTGGCCGCCGAGGCGCTCGACGAACCGGCGCAGCGGCCGGACACCGTCGACCTGGACCGGACCTGGCAGGAGCACAACGCGCAGTTGCGGACCGGGGGCGACCAGGTCGCCGTGCTGGTCCGGGTGGACCCGGCGCGGCGGGACCAGCTGGTGGACACCGCACTGGCCGTCCGCGACGAAGAGACCCACGCGGACGGCTGGCTGAGGATGAGCGTGGTGTTCCAGGACGCGCGGCACGCCGAATGGGCCCTGTGGCAGCACGCCGCATACGCGGAGGTCCTGACCCCGCAGGGGCTGCGCACCTCCCTGCACAACCGCGCCGCCACGATCGCCGTCCGCTACGGGGGCGGGAGCACCTCCCAGTAGGGTCCCGTCCGGTTTCCGAACAGGGTTGACCGAATTACGTTCTTGACGGACAGTCACCCTCTCGCCCAACATCAGGGCTCGCACTGACGCACGACGCACTGCCGTACCCACGCAGTAGCGCCTGCGCGCAGGCACGCTCACCCGCGCCACCCGCACGTTCCGCACATGTCCCCAGTACGGAATCTCGGAGCCCCCACATGAGCCTGTCCGTCTCCCGGCGCATCGCCACCGTGACCGCCCTCGCGGTCGCCGGCCTGTTCGCCGCCACCGCCCCCGCCGCGCTCGCCTCGCCGACCTCGGTCGCCGCCGCGCCCACGCCGCCCGACATCCCGCTCGCCAACGTCAAGGCACACCTGACGCAGCTGCAGTCGATAGCCACCGCCAACGGCGGCAACCGCGCCCACGGCAGGGCCGGTTACAAGGCCTCGATCGACTACGTCAAGGCCAAGCTGGACGCGGCCGGCTTCACGACCACCCTGCAGACCTTCACCTCCAGCGGTGCCACCGGCTACAACCTGATCGCCGACTGGCCGGGCGGCGACCCCAACTCGGTCCTGATGTCCGGCGCCCACCTCGACTCGGTGAGCTCCGGCGCGGGCATCAACGACAACGGCTCCGGCAGCGCGGCCGTCCTGGAGACCGCGCTCGCCGTCTCCCGGGCCGGCCTCACGCCCACGAAGCACCTGCGCTTCGGCTGGTGGGGCGCGGAGGAGCTGGGCCTGGTCGGCTCGAAGTACTACGTCACCAACCTGCCGACCGCCGAGCGGGCGAAGTTCGCCGGGTACCTGAACTTCGACATGATCGGCTCGCCGAACCCGGGCTACTTCGTCTACGACGACGACCCGACGATCGAGCAGACCTTCAAGAACTACTACGCGGGCCTCGGCGTCCCGACCGAGATCGAGACCGAGGGCGACGGCCGCTCCGACCACGCGTCCTTCAAGAACGTCGGCATCCCCGTGGGCGGCCTGTTCACCGGCGCCAGCAACAGCAAGACGGCGGCGCAGGCGACGAAGTGGGGCGGCACCTCCGGTCAGGCCTTCGACCGCTGCTACCACTCCTCCTGCGACAACACCTCGAACATCAACGACACCGCCCTGGACCGCAACTCCGACGCCATCGCCTACGCGATCTGGAACCTCGGGTACGCCGTCCCGGTCCCGCCGGGCCCGTCCTTCGAGAACACCGCGGACGTCAACATCCCGGACTCCCCGGCCGCCGCGGTGAACTCGCCGATCACGGTCTCGGGCGTCACGGGCAACGCGCCGGCCACCACCAAGGTCGACGTGAACATCGTCCACACCTACATCGGTGACCTGGTGGTCGACCTGGTCGCTCCCGACGGCACCCTGTACAACCTGCACAACCGCACCGGCGGCAGCGCGGACAACATCGTCAAGTCCGTCACCGTCAACGCCTCCTCCGAGGTCGCCAACGGTGTGTGGAAGCTCCAGGTCAAGGACGTGGCGGCGCAGGACGTCGGCTACATCAACAGCTGGAAGATCACCTTCTAGGACACCGGCCCGACAAGCGGCCAAGTGGTCTAGTCCTTTGGGGCTCCGGTGTGATCTGATCGGATCATGCCGGAGCTCCTCGCTGCACTGTTCACCCTCGTCGCCCAGTCCCTCGCGGCCGTCAACCCCGCACTGCTCGTGCGCAGGCGGCGCCGGCAGGCGCGGCTGGCGGACCACGCACAGGGCCGCCCCGTCCTGGTCCCCTGCGATCTGCGCGACCGCGAACTGACCGGGAGCGCCTGGTCCGAGGGCCACCTGGAACTGCCGCCGGGCACCACGTCCACCACGGGCGAGCCGGTCCGCTGGCTCGCCAAGGACACAAGGGGCACCAGGAACACCAAGGGCTCCACCACGCCGGTGCCGGTGGACTTCCCGCCCCTGGAGGCCGTCTCCGCCGACGAGATCGGCGTCGCGTTCCGCTCCGCCGACGGGGCCACCGAGCTGCGGCTGCACCCGGACGAGGCCCCGATGGTCCTACGTGTCCTACGTGTCCTGCGCGAGGCCCCGTAGCGAGGCCGACAGCGGCTCCTGGATCCGGGCCCGCAGCTCCTCCGCGACCGCCGCGACATCGGCGTGGCCCAGCTTCGCGGCCTCCACCAGATCGCCGAGTTCCTCCGGCGAGGGCAGCTGCTTGGCCCCGGCGACCCGCAGGTACGAGCGGGTGGCGGCGGCGGCGTAGAACTCGTTCATCGGGGATTCCAGCGCCGGGCACACGGCGAGGGTGTGCAAAAACGCGGCGGCCCGCCACGCGGTGTCCGGGGCGGGCTGTTCGGGGACCAGGACGAGGTCGTTCTGGTGACGGGCCACGGCGGCGGCCACTCCGGAGGGATCCCACACGGCGGGATCGGACGGGAGATGGTGGGCCAGAGCAGTCCAGGCCCACTCCATGGTGATCTTCAATGCCCGAACCGCTCCTGGAAGTAGCCCCAGTGGTCGGCGAACTCCTCGATCCCGGACAGGAAGTTCTTCCGGTCCTCGTCGAGCTCGCGTTCCGTGACTTCGGTGATCAGAGCGGTGACCGTCGTGCCCAGGGCCGCCGCACGCGCCTTGAGGCGTTCGTGGAACTCTTCTTCCAGGCGGATGGTGACGTGTCTCGACATGCTTTTCACGGTACAGCGGGCCCGCTGTACACAGGGCCGGAACGGCCCAAGGGTGGGCAGGGACACAGTCCCTGCCCACCCTTGGGTGCCGGTATCGCCTACTTGTCGGCGTCGGCTACTTGCTCGTCGGCGTCGGCTACTTGTTCGCGTCGGCCGCCTTCACCAGCTCGGCCTTGGTGACCGCGCCGACGTAGACCTTGCCGTCGTCCGTGATCAGCGCGTTGACCACGCGGGTCTTCAGGACGCGGCCCTCGCCGAACTTCCCGGAGACCTTCTCCCCGAGGGAGTCGAGGAACTGCGAGGCGCCCTTGGGCGCGTTCTTGTCCTTCGCCGCGTCGTCCAGGCCCTTGAGGGTGTTGGTCGCGCCGGTCTCGATCCGGGCGATCGAGGTCCAGCCCTCGCCGAGGACCTTCGGCTCGCCCTTGGCGCCCGCGGCGCCGCCGGTCAGCCCGTCCAGACCGGGGATGACCCCCAGCGCGTCCAGGCCCTTGTCCTTGCCGTCCTTGCCGTCCTTGCCGTGCTCGCCGGCCGCGCCCTCGGTCACCTTTGCGTCCTTGGGCGGGGTGAAGGCGAAGGTGTCGGCGGCGGGCTTGGCGAAGTCCACCTTGGTGAAGCCGGCGTCCACGATCGGCTTGCCGCCGTCGGTGGAGAGGAGCTGCACGCGCAGCGGCATGCCGTTCTTGGCGTCCACCGCGATCTTCACCGAGGCGACCGTCGAACCGGTCCCCTTCGGCTTCAGGACCAGCTGGTAGGCGTCGCGCCCGGCCACCTGCGCCGTGTCGCCGACGCTGATGTCGGTGGTCGGCCCGGCGGCCTTCAGGACCTCCTGGGCGATCTCCTGCGGGGTGCCCGGGAGGCCCTCGCCGGTCTTGCGCTCGGAGCTCTTGCCGCCCTTGTCCGCGTCACCCTTGTCGGCGGGCGCCTTCTCGTGGAAGACCTCCTTCGACTTGGAGTCGTATCCCCAGACGTCGTCGCCGTTGTGGACGAGGCTGTACTCGTCCTTGCCGTCGACGAAGGTGAGCTTCTGGCGGTCCGGGCCGTCGGCGGCCACGCGGAAGGTGTGGGTGCCGCTCACCAGCTGGGAGAGCTTCTCCTGCGGGTCCGCGGAGCCGCCGGTCACGCCGCCACCGCCGCCCAGCAGTCCGGCCGGCAGCGTCGGCAGCCCCAGGTCCGTGCTGATCTTGGCGCTGCCGGACAGCTGCTGCACGTCCGAGGCCGCGATCTTCTCGATGAGCTGCTGGGCCGTCACCTTCGGAAGGTCCGGCCCACCGGCGTTCGCGAAGGCCGGAACCATCGCGATCGTGCCGGCGACCACACCGACCACCGCGACCGGTACGGCGTACCGAGCGGCCTTGCGGGTCTTTTCGTTCGTTGCCATGTCTGTCTGCCCTACCTCTGTGTGTACGGCGGCGACCTACCCGTTTCGTATGTGGTCGACAACGCGACCACGTCCACCCCTCGCCGCCACTCTCACCCGATCTGGTGGGGATGTGCCTCTATCTGACCAAAGAAGAGGGGGTCGGGGCGTCAGCCCCCGGAGCCAACTGTGCGTACGCCCCAGGGATGACATGACGAGGGCCCGGCCTCCCCCACCCGTAGGGGTTGCCGGGCCCTCGCCCCTGCATTCGGTGTATCCGGCGGCCGCGCCCCGCGGGTCAGCCCGCGCGGTGGACCACCGCGTCGCAGAGCTCCACCAGCGCCGACTTCGCGAAGCAGTCCGGCAGCGGGGCCAGCGTGGCCCGCGCCTCCTCCGCGTACCGCACGGTGTCCTTGCGCGCCTGCTCCAGGGCCGGGTGGACCCGCAGCCGGGCGAGCACCTCGGCGTGCCGGGCATCGTCCGTCAGATCGCCGTCCAGGAGCCGTACGAGCTCCAGGTCGTCGGGGTCGCCGCCCTGGGCCGCCATCTCCCGCAGCCGCAGGACCGGCAGCGTCGGGATGCCCTCGCGCAGGTCGGTGCCGGGGGTCTTGCCGGACTCGTGCGAGTCGGAGGCGATGTCGAGGACGTCGTCGGCGAGCTGGAAGGCGGTGCCGAGCCGCTCGCCGTACTGGGTCAGGATGTCGACGACCGACTCGTCGGCGCCGGACATCATCGCGCCGAAGCGCCCGGAGACCGCGATCAGCGAGCCGGTCTTGCCGGCGATGACGTCGAGGTAGTGCTCGACCGGGTCGCGGCCGTCGCGCGGGCCGGCCGTTTCCAGGATCTGGCCCGTCACCAGCCGCTCGAACGCCTCGGCCTGGACCCGTACGGCCTCGGGGCCGAGGTCCGCCAGGATGTGCGAGGCGCGGGCGAACAGGAAGTCACCCGTCAGGACGGCCACGGAGTTGCCCCAGCGGGCGTTGGCGCTCTCCACGCCGCGGCGCACGTCCGCCTCGTCCATGACGTCGTCGTGGTAGAGCGTCGCCAGGTGGGTGAGTTCCACGACCACGGCGGAGGGGACGATCCCGGGCGCGTAGGGATCGCCGAACCGGGACGCGAGCATCACCAGCAGCGGCCGGAACCGCTTGCCGCCTGCGCGGACCAGGTGCTGTGCGGCCTCGGTGATGAAGGGGACTTCGCTCTTGGTGGCTTCCAGCAGACCCGCCTCGACGGCGGCCAGTCCGGCCTGGACATCGGTCTCAAGAGCCTGGTCCCGCACGCTCAGTCCGAACGGCCCGACGACGGTCACGAGGGGTACTCCTGTCTGCTGACGATCACCTTGACGATCACACGGATTGTCGATGTGTCGCTGCCATCACTCAAGCCAGCGTATCGGGTCTGTTTTCGATCACCCAGGGCGCCTGTCCGGCCACGGGCCGCGCACCGGTCGCGCACCGGCCGGGCGGCGCCCCATGCGCCCCGGTATGTTCTAGAGCAGCCGAAACAACCGGAGAATGCGTTTTGTCCAGAACTTCTACCGATATAGACGAGCCTTCCGACCCGGAGGCCGACCAGCCGCCGCCCGGCGACGACCACGCCTTCCTCGGGCACCCCAGGGGCCTGGCCACGCTCTCCGGGCTGGAGGTCTGGGAGCGCTTCTCGTTCCTGGGCATGCAGGCCATCCTCGTCCTCTACTTCGCGGACACGGTGGCCAACGGCGGCCTGGGGATGAATCCGGGCACCGCGGCCTCCGTCTCGGCGGCCTACGGGACCATGGTCTACCTCGTCTCCGTCGCCGGCGGGTGGCTCGCCGACCGGATCCTCGGTTCGTACCGCGCCGTGCTCTGGGGCGGCATCCTGATCGCCTGCGGCCACTACGCCATGGCCGTGCCCACCGCCGCCATGACCTGGGTGGGCCTCGGCCTGATCAGCGCCGGCACCGGCCTGCTGAAGCCGAACGTGGCCAGCATGGTCGGCAAGCTGTACAAGACGGACGACGACCGCCGCGACGCCGGCTTCGCCCTCTACTACATGGGCATCAACATCGGCGCCTTCGCCGGCCCCCTGATCACCGCCTGGCTCGGCGAGCACCAGGGCTGGCACTGGGGCTTCTCGGCCGCCGCGATCGGCATGACCGCGGGCCTGATCCAGTACGTGGCCGGCCGCCGCCACCTGGCGGGACGCAAACACTCCGCCGAGTTCGTCCTCGCACCCGACGCGATGCGCTCGGCTGTGATGAAGATCATCGCCGGGATCCTGCTCTTCGCCGCGCTCGCCACTCTTCTGGCCCTGCTGGGCTGGCTGACGATGGACCGCTTCGTCGACCTGCTCACCCTGATCTCGGTGATCGCACCGATCGTGTACTTCGCGATCATGTTCCGCAGCGACCGGGTGACGGCAGCCGAACGGGGCCGCCTGCGCCCGTACGTCGTCCTCTTCCTCGCCTCGGTGGCCTTCAACTTCATCCTCTTCCAGGCCTACTCGACGATGATGCTGCTCGCGTCGACGAACGCCCGGACCGAGATCCTCGGCTTCACCTTCCCGGCCGGCTGGTACGCCTCCGCGCTCGGCGCGTTCGAGGTGCTCCTGGCCCCGGTCGTCGCCGCGCTGTGGGTCCGGATGGGCCACAAGCAGCCGCACGCCTCCAACAAGATCGCCTTCGGCGTGATCCTGGGCGGCCTGTCCTTCCTGCTGATGGTCATCCCGACCTCGGGGCACAGCGGCGACACGTACAAGATGGCCGCCTGGTGGATCATCGGCTCCTACCTGCTGCTGGGCCTCGGCGACGTCCTCCTCGAAACCTCCGGCATGTCGGCCACCACGAAGCTCGCCCCGAAGGCCTTCGCCAGCCAGACCATGGCCCTGTGGTTCCTCTCCCTCGCCCTGGCCAACGGCATCCAGGCGCAGGTGGTCAAGCTCTACGGCCAGGTCTCCAACCCCGCCTACTTCGGCGTCAACGGCGCCATCGCGGTCGCGGCGGGACTCGCCGTGATCGCGCTCGCGCCGTGGCTCAAGCGCACGATGCACCCGGTCCACTGACCCGCCGTTGTCCACCGACCCTCCCGAGGAGATGGGCGAGAGAGCACCGATGATCATCCGTACCGATTTCCCCTACGGGACCACCCACGAGGACGTCCGGATCCCCCTCCCGGACGGCACCGAGCTGTACGCCCGCATCTGGCGGCCGGTCACCGACGAGCCCGTCCCGGCGCTGCTGGAGTACCTCCCGTACCGCCTCACCGACTGGACCGCCCCCCGCGACTGGCAGCGCCACCCCTGGTACGCGGGCCACGGCTACGCCTCCGTACGGGTCGACGTGCGCGGCCACGGCAACAGCGGCGGCGACCCGGGCGACGAGTACGACGCCCAGGAGCTCGCCGACGGCGTCGCGGTCGTCGAATGGCTGGCGGCCCAGCCCTGGTGCACCGGGTCGGTCGGCATGTTCGGCATCTCCTGGGGCGGCTTCAACAGCCTCCAGATCGCCGCCCTGGCCCCCGAACCCCTCAAGGCGATCGTGACGGTCTGCTCCACGGACGACCGCTTCGACAACGACGTCCACTACATGGGCGGCTCCCTCCTCGCCGTGGACATGCACGCGTGGGCGGCGACCATGCTCGCCTTCGCCTCCCGCCCGCCGGACCCGCTCTACGCGGGCGAGGGCTGGCGCGACCAGTGGCTCTCCCGCCTCGGCGCGGTCGAACCCCTCCTCCACACCTGGCTCTCCCACCAGACCCGCGACGCGTACTGGCGCCACGGCTCCGTCTGCGAGGACTACGCCGCGATCGGCGCGGCTGTCCTGGCGGTCGGCGGCTGGCACGACCCGTACCGCGACACGGTGCTCCGCCTGGTCTCCGCCCTGCCCGCCGACCGGGTCCGCGGCCTGATCGGCCCCTGGTCGCACCAGTACCCCGACCGCGGACTGCCCCCCGGCCCCGCGATCGGCTTCCTCCAGGAGACCCTGCGCTGGTGGGACCACTGGCTGAAGGGCAAGGACACGGGTGTCATGTCCGAACCCCTCCTCCGCTCCTGGATCTCCGAGTCCCACCCGCCGGCGACCACCTACCCGACCCTCCCCGGCCGCTGGGTGGGCGACCCGTCCTGGCCCTCGCCGAACGTCGACCCGGTGACGTACGCCTTCCAGGGCGCGCCGGTCGTGGTGGCCTCCCCGCAGCACACGGGCCTGGACGCCGGCCGCTTCTTCCCCTTCGGCAACGACGCCGACCTGCCGCCCGACCAGCGCGAGGAGGACGCGAAGTCGGCCTGCTTCGAGTTCCCGGTCGGCGACGGCTCCGGCCCGGTGGAGATCCTGGGCCGCCCGGTGGTCCGCCTCCGCCTGCGCATGGACGTCCCGTACGGCCAGGTCGTGGCCCGCCTCTGCGACGTGGCCCCGGACGGCTCCTCCACCCTGGTCACCCGTGGCGTCCTGAACCTGTCCTCCCGACAGGGCCGGGACAAGGCGGCGCCGTGGCCGGTGGGCTCGTACGAGGACGTGCACTTCGAGCTGAACGGCATCGGCCACTCCTTCCCGCCGGGCCACCGCATCCGCCTGGCCCTCTCCTCGGCCTACTGGCCGTGGATCTGGCCGCGCGCCGGCTCGGAAGCGGGCTGGACCCTGGACCCGGCGGGCAGCGCGGTGGAACTCCCGGTCCGCGATGCCTCTGCCGAGGGGGACACGATCCTCTTCGAGGCCCCGGAACAGTCGGAGCCGCTGGGCGTCTCCTACCCGGCGACCCTGGACGCCCCTCGCCCGGAACGGCTGGTCGTACGGGACGTCGCGCGCGGCGTATGGCGCCTGGAGGTCGACCCCCGCTACGGCGGCACCCGCGTCTACCCCGACGGCCTGGAGTTCAGCGAGGACGCGCTGGAGGTATACGAGATCCAGGAGTCGGACCCCTTGTCCGCCCGGACCCACTCCACCTGGACGGTACGGCTCCACCGCCCGGAACTGGCCTGGGACGTCTCGGTGGTGACCCGCTCGGAAATCACCTGCGACGAGGGCGGCTTCCTCACCTCGAACGAGGTGGTCTGCCGCGAGGGCGACGAGGTCCTCTTCCACCGCACGTGGGAACGCCGCCTGCCACGAGCGGCGGTGTAGCCGGCCCCGGGGCACCAAACGGACTCCCGCAGCCCGAAAGACGTCACAAAGCCCCGAGGCCCCCAACAAAAACCGCCAAGAAGGCGGAGGGAAAATCCCGCACGGGGCTGTCGGCCCGCTTGGAGTCCCGGACGGGGACGACACCGCGCGAGGCGACGAGGTTGGGCGGAGCTCGACGGCGTCGCGCTCGCCGGTGCGCTGCTCAGGCCCACGGCGACCACCACACCCACCCCGGCTGCCGCCAGTTTCCTCACCAACATGACAGCCCTCCTCCGCTCGACGCGCGTCGCCGAGCAGACATCGAGTCTGTCCAAGGCCTACGCGGAACGACAGTGCGCCCGGGGCGGGTTAGGCCGATTCCCGTACATGTCCCGGGGCGGACGGGATCAGTGCGGATCCTCGTGGCGTACGTACGTGCGCCACTGATCGTCGGTCCGATTGCCCTCGTCGGCGACCGTGAAGTCAAAGGTGCACGCATCGGCGGCCTCAGGACCCCGGAGTTCCAGGTTGACCATCCGAGGATCGTCGGCGTCGCCGAAGGCCCACTTCGCCCTCACCGTCCGACCATCGGGCCACATCGGCGCACCGCAGCCTCCGATCTGCGCCTCCTTCGAGACGTCCACCGACCCGTCCGCGCGTATGAGAAGGCGAGCTCCGGTGCCGTCCTCGGAGGTCCACGTCCCTTCCACGTCAGCCACGTGGAGGGGGACCTGGTCATCGTCGTCCTGGGTGGCGAGCCCGTGCACGATGATCCCCAACAAGGCACCGATGACCAGGAGCAGCAGACCCCCGACCACGAGGAACTCCCGCTTCGAGTCGCTCAAGGGCGTGCGCGTCATCTCGTCCATGAGGGTCCTCATCCGTCGGCCGGCCGGCCGATCGGCGGAAGGGATCACCCGGTTGTGGAGCCATCGTGGGCCCGCCATCCGGACCGCGTCCAGAGCCGGGACCGGCCACGGGTGTGCCGCTGAGCGGCACAGAGTTACCCGCCCTCCACCGTTCCCCGGGCGTTGCCCGGACCCCGGTCCTCAAACGCCGGCGAGGCTGGATTGGTGCCGGAGCGCTGAAAAGACCCGGGGTCGGAACCGCGGCGGCCAGGGCCGGGGACGGGGGCGGGGTGGGGTGTTGGCCGGGACGTAAAGCGTGATGTGTGGCGCACAAGGAAGCCACAACTGTCGAAAGCAGGGGATAGGGCGCCTAAATCATGCAGTCCAGGCCGACACCCCACCCCGCCCCCGGCAACGGCCCCCAGCCGCAGCAAGCACCAGCACAGGTCAACCCCAGCCCCGCCGGCGTTTGAGGCGCAGGGGTCCGGGGACTGGTCCCCGGCAACGGCGCCGCAGGACTACGCGAACAACCGCTCCAGCACCACCGCGATGCCGTCCTCCTCGTTCGAGAGGGTGACCTCGTCCGCGACGGCCAAGAGCTCCCTGTGAGCCCCCGCCATCGCCACCCCGTGCGCCGCCCACGCGAACATCGGGATGTCGTTCGGCATGTCGCCGAAGGCGATCGTGGACGAGCCGGCGACGTCCAACAGTTCCGCCGCCACCGCGAGGCCGCTCGCCTTGTCGATGCCCGGCGGCTGGAGTTCGACCGTGTGCTCCCCCGCCATGGTGACGTTGACCAGGTCTCCGACCACGCCCCGGGCGATCTCCGTCAGCTCGTCGTCGGAGAGCCGGGGGTGCTGGAGCAGGACCTTGTTGATGGGGGAGGTCCAGAGGTCGGCGCGACGGGCCACCGACACCGTCGGCAGGTGCGGGTGCCACATCCGGTAGCCCGGCCCCATCAGCATCTCCGCGTCGACGCCCTCCTGGTTGACCGCCGCCCAGACCTCGCCGACCTCCGCCTCGATCTTCCCGAGGGCGATTTCCGCCAGCTCCCGGTCCAGGGGCACGGAGTGCAGCATCTGCCCGGCCGCCGCGTCGTAGACCTGGGCTCCCTGCCCGCACACCGCGAGCCCCGTGTAGCCGAGGCCGTCCAGGACGTGGCGTACCTGCGGGACGGGGCGGCCTGTCACGATGATGTGTCGGGCGCCGGCCGCGCGGGCGGCGGCGAGGGCCGCGTGGGAGCGGGCCGAGACGGTGTCTCCGGCGCGCAGCAGAGTCCCGTCCAGGTCGGTGGCCACGAGTGCATAGGGGAGGGCGGAAGTCACGTGTCAAGGATACGGACCTCCTCGGACAAGTCCTACAAATACTGCCCGAATCCGGCCTCCCGCACGCCCCACCAGCCCCTTAACCTGTCAAGCAGCTCCCGGGACACCCCCGGGCCGCGTCGAAAGCGAGGCAGCACCCCATGCCCCAGCAGAGCCCCCTCGATGTGCCCGAGGGCGACCCGTTCGGGCCGCACAACCTCCCCTACGGTGTGTTCTCCACCGCCGGGGACACCGCCGGTGAGGAGCGGCGCCGGATCGGTGTCCGCATCGGCGGGTACGTGCTCGACGCCGGGGCGGCCGCGGCCGCGCTCGGATCCCCGTACGCCGGACTGCTCGGGCAGCCCTCGCTCAATCCGCTGCTCGCCGCGGGCCGCACCGCCTGGAAGGACGTGCGCCGCGCGCTGACCGCCTGGGTCACCGACCCCGGCCACCGGCCCTCCGTGGAACCGCACCTGCTGCCGCTGGAAGACGTGACGCTGCACCTCCCGTACGAGGTCGCGGACTACGTCGACTTCTACGCGAGCGAGCACCACGCCACGAACGTAGGCAAGATCTTCCGGCCGGACGGGGACGCACTGACCCCCAACTGGAAGCACCTGCCCATCGGTTACCACGGCCGGGCGGGGACGATCGTCGTCTCCGGCACCGATGTCGTCCGCCCGAGCGGCCAGCGCAAGGCCCCCGCCGACCCGGCGCCCGTCTTCGGCCCCTCCGTGAAGCTCGACATCGAGGCCGAGGTCGGCTTCGTCGTCGGCACCCCCTCGGAGCAGGGCCGCCCCGTGGCCCTCGCCGACTTCGAGGAGCACGTCTTCGGACTGTTCCTGCTCAACGACTGGTCGGCGCGCGACATCCAGGCCTGGGAGTACGTGCCGCTCGGCCCCTTCCTCGGCAAGTCCTTCGCCACCTCAGTCTCCGCGTGGGTCACCCCGCTGGAGGCCCTGGACGCGGCCCGGGTCGCCCCGCCGGCCCGGGACTTCCCGCTCCTGCCCTACCTCGAGGACTCCGCCGCCGACCGCCCCGGCGGCTTCGACCTCCGCATCACCGTCTCCATCAACGGGCAGGAGGTGGCGCAGCCGCCGTTCGCCTCCATGTACTGGACCGCCGCCCAGCAGCTCGCCCACATGACCGTCAACGGCGCCTCCCTGCGCACCGGCGACGTGTACGGCTCGGGCACCGTCAGCGGTCCGGAGACCGGCCAGCGCGGCTCGCTGCTGGAGCTCACCTGGAACGGCCGCGACGCCATCGAGCTCACCGACGGCAAGCGCACCTTCCTGGAGGACGGGGACACCGTCACCCTCACCGCATGGGCGCCGGGCACCGACGGCACCCGCGTGGGCCTCGGCGAGGTCAGCGGCCGCATCGTGGGCACCCTCTAGTCCACATCTCGGGACGGCGGCTGACGGCGGGGTGGCGGATCTTTCCGCCGCCCCGCCGTTCTCGCAGGTCATAGCCGTACGCCGGCACCCGCGAGTGGCGCAACACTGCGGCAACACCACCGGCCCGGCCCCCTCGGTATGTTCCGTGCCATGCCAGCCGAACGCACCCGCGAACACACCGTCCCGGTCGCCGCCGCGCGCCGCCGGCGGCTGCGCGCGGACCAGGCGCGACAGCTCGCCGACCTGCTGCGCCACCAGATCCTGGCGGGCGGCTACCCCACCGGCGTCCTCCCCCTGGAGGACACCCTCGCCGCCGACTACGGCGCCGGCCGCAACACCGTGCGCCAGGCCCTGGACCTGCTGCGCGGCGAACAGCTCGTCGAGCGCCGCCCCGGCGTCGGCACCGTCATCGTCTGCGCCAAGTACCCGCACGGCCTCGACCGGCTCCAGGGCCTCGCCGAAACCCTCCACGAACACGGCCGGGTCACCAACGAGGTCCGCACCGTCGGCCCCGTCCGCGCCCCGGCCCCCGTCGCCGGCCGGCTGCGCCTGCCCGAACACTCCGACGTGCTCTACATCGAGCGGCTGCGCCGCCTGAACGGCCTGCCGCTCTCGCTCGACCTCACGTACGTCCCCCTGGACATCGGCGCGGACCTGATCGGCTGCGACCTGGAGAACACCGACGTCTTCCGACTGCTGGAGTCCCTGACCGGGCAGCCGCTCGGCCACGCCGAGATCACCCTCGAAGCCGTCAACGCCGACGCGCACTCCGCGGCCGTCCTGCAGGCCCCGCGCGGGGCCGCCGTCCTGATGCTGGAGCGCCTCACCCACCTCCGCGACGGCCGGCCCGTGGACCTGGAGTTCATCCGCTTCCGCGGTGACCGGATCACCATGAGCGGCCTGCTGCACCGCGGCGCGTAGGCCCTCGTAGCCCCCCCTCGTCCTCGTAGCCCTCTCGTCCTCGTAGCCCCCTCCCCCTTTCCTGGAGACAGCCATGCCTCTGGTCCCCCAGCGCGGCGACGTGCCCGTGACCATCGACGAGTCCCTGTGCATCGACGGCTGCACCCTCTGCGTCGACATGTGTCCGCTGGACTCGCTCGCGATCCGTGAGGACAACGGCAAGGCCTACATGCACGTGGACGAGTGCTGGTACTGCGGCCCGTGCGCCGCCCGCTGTCCCACCGGCGCGGTGACCGTCAACATGCCCTACCTGCTCCGGTGAAAGGCCCTCTCCCGATGCGTACGAAAACGCTCGCTCCCGCTCTCCTCCTCCTCGTCCCCCTGGCCACGGCGTGCTCCGATGCCTCCGGCGCGGACGGCGGCTCCAAGACGGTCACGGTGACCGTCGGCTACCAGTCCAAGACCATCAACACCGTCACCGCCGGTACGCTCCTGCGCTCCCTCGGGTACTTCGAGCAGGAGCTCGCGGCGCGCGGCAAGAAGGACGGGGTCACCTACAAGGTCGACTGGCAGGACTACGCCACCGGCGCCCCGATCACCGCCCAGATGACCGCCGGGAAGATCGACATCGGCTCGATGGGCGATTTCCCCCTGCTCATCAACGCGGCGCGCGGCAAGGAGCTGAAGCAGCCCACCCGCCTCGTCTCCGTCACCGGCTACAACCTGCGCGGCGGCCTCAACACCGTGGTCACCGCGCCCGGTTCGAAGATCGAGTCGCTCGCCGGCCTGCGGGGCAAGAAGGTGTCCACCTCGGTCGGCTCGGCCGCCGACGGCACGCTCGTACGGGCCCTGCAGCGCGCCGGAATCGATCCCGAGAAGGGGATCGAGAAGCTCAACCAGCAGCCCAGCGTGGGCGCTTCGGCCCTCCAGGCGGGCAGCATCGACGCCCTGTCGCAGTTCGTCGCCTGGCCGGGCCAACTCGCCTTCGAGGGACGGGCCAAGGCCCTGTACGACGGGGCCGAGCTGAACCTGCCGACCTTCCACGGGGTCACGGTCCGCGAGAAGTTCGCGGCCGAACGCCCCGCCGTCCTGGACGACTTCCTGCGCGCCCAGCGCAAGGCGACCGAGCACCTGCGCACCCGGCCGGTCGAGGCGGCCGAGACGGTGGCCAAGGAGACCGGGCTGCCGGCGGAGGTCGTCTACCTCTACAACGGGGCCAACGGCATCGCGACCTTCGACCCGGCCCTGCGTCCCGAGCTGCTGGCGGCGCTGAAGGAGGACGTGCCCGTCCTGAAGGCGGCCAAGCTGGTGGACTCCGTGGACGTGGACGCCTTCGTCGACCCGGAGCCGCTGCGGCGCGCGGCGGTCGGCGCGGACTACCCGGCGCCCGCACCGGCCCGGCCGGAGCTGTGGCTGAAGGAGGGCAACCGTACCCAGGCCTTCGACACCCCGGCGGCCCTGCTGAAGGCGCTCGCGGCGGCTGGCCCCGGCGGCGTCCGGGCGGCCTACGTCCCGGACGCGGTGACGGGCACGCTCTGGTTCGCCGACAAGGCGGTCTGGGTGGCGGAGGGCTCGGGGGGCGCGGATGGCGCGGATGGCTCCGCGCTGCGGGCGTTCGTCACCGCGTCGGGTGCGAAGGCGTACGTGGACCAGCACGCGGGGGCCGGGGCGCGGATCGTGTCCTTCGCGGAAGCGGGAGCCCTCGCGTCATGACGGCCCGTCGCCGGCTGCTGCGGCTGGCCTCGCTCGCCGCGGCCCTGGCCGCCTGGCAGCTCCTGACCTCCCTCGACATCAACCTGTGGCTCCGTTTCGAGCAGTTCCCGACCGTGGGCGAGGTGGCCTCGACGTTCGCGGAGCGGGCGACGACCGGGCCCTACTGGCAGGACCTCGGCTTCAGCCTGCGGCGCATCGTGACGGGCTTCGCGCTGGCCGCCGTCCTGGGGGTGGCGGCGGGCACGGCGATCGCCCGCTCCCGCCTCGCGGCGGACCTGCTGGGCCCGGTCCTCGAAGTCCTGCGGCCCATCCCGGCGATCGCGCTGGTCCCGGTGGCCATCCTGCTCTTCCCGTCCAACGAGCAGGGGATCGTCTTCATCACCTGCGCGGCGGCGTTCTTCCCGGTCCTCGTCTCCACCCGGCACGCGGTGTCCGCGCTGTCCCCGGTCTGGGAGGAGGCCGTCCTGACGATGGGCGGGGGCCGTGCGCGGGTCCTCTTCTCGGTGGTCCTGCCGGGAGCCCTCCCGGGCATCTTCGGCGGGCTGTCGGTCGGCATCGGGGTGTCCTGGATCTGCGTGATCTCCGCCGAGATGATCTCCGGGGAGTACGGGGTGGGCTACCGCACCTGGCAGGACTACACGGTCGTGGACTACCCCGGGGTCTTCGTCGGCATGGCCACGATCGGCGCGCTGGGCTGGCTCACCTCGACGGCGGTCGAACGCACGGGCCGCCACCTGACGCGGTGGCTCCCTTCCCGGGGGACCAGCCCCCGGACCCCCGCGCCTCAAACGCCGGCGAGGCTGGATTTTGGCCGGCGTCGGCCTGTGCGTGACGGGTAGACCGGGGGGGCTGGGCTGCGGGTGGGTCGGTGCCGGGGGCGGGGTGGGGTGTCGGCCTGGACTGCATGATTTAGGCGCCCTCTGCTCTACTCCGACAAGGCGCGGCCTCTTCCAGCGCCACAAATCACGCTC
>NZ_JBHWMB010000071.1:0-31162 GCF_042730015.1 Streptomyces sp. NPDC059957
GAGGAAGTCCGCGAGGCCCTGCAGATCGGCCCGGACGCCCCCATCATCACCACCGACGCCCGCCACCGCGCGGACGCCAAGAGCGCGCTCATCACCCTGGTCGAGCACGCCCTGATGGCCCGCCTGCGGTAGCCGTCCCGGTTCGCATGAGAAAGCCCCCCGCACTCCGAGGAGTGCGGGGGGCTTTCTCATGCGGTCAGGGTGCCGGCTGCGGTCGTGGTGCTAGCCCTGCCAGCTGCGCGGGCCGCGGAAGCCGGGGGTGCGCTCCAGGCGGCGCCAGCCGGCCTGGGAGCCCACGGCGGCGGCCGGGGCGTCCTCGGGGGTGGCGGCGGCACGGGCGAGCAGGATCGCGGTGATCGCGGCCAGCTCCTCGGGCTCGGCGTTGCCCTTCTCGACCTTCAGCAGGGTGCCGTTGGCGTTGCTCATCGGTGGCAGTTCTCCTTCGACGTCTCTACTGGGGCGGGTTGCCGTGCTTGCGCGACGGCAGATCGGCGTGCTTGTTGCGGAGCATCGCGAGGGCGGCGACGAGGACCTCGCGGGTTTCCGCGGGGTCGATGACGTCGTCGACGAGGCCTCGCTCGGCCGCGTAGTACGGGTGCATCAGCTCGGCCTTGTACTCCTTGACCATGCGCGCGCGCATGGCCTCGGGGTCTTCGGCGTCCGCGATCTGCTTGCGGAAGATGACGTTGGCGGCGCCCTCGGCGCCCATCACGGCGATCTCGTTGGTCGGCCAGGCGTAGGTGAGGTCGGCGCCGATGGACTGGGAGTCCATGACGATGTACGCACCGCCGTAGGCCTTGCGCAGGATCAGCGAGATCCGCGGCACGGTCGCGTTGCAGTACGCGTACAGCAGCTTGGCGCCGTGGCGGATGATGCCGCCGTGCTCCTGGTCGACGCCCGGCAGGAAGCCGGGGACGTCCAGGAGGGTGATGATCGGGATGTTGAAGGCGTCGCAGAGCTGGACGAAGCGCGCCGCCTTCTCGGAGGCGTGGATGTCCAGGACGCCGGCGAGGTGGCCGGGCTGGTTGGCGACGATTCCGACGACCTGGCCGTCCATCCGCGCGAGCGCGCAGATGATGTTGCGGGCCCAGCGCTCGTGGATCTCCAGGACGTCGCCCTCGTCGACGAGCTCCTCGATGACCTTGAGCATGTCGTACGGGCGGTTGCCGTCGGCGGGCACCAGGTCCAGCAGGACCTCGGACCGGCGGTCGGCCGGGTCGCTGGTCTCGTGGACCGGGGGGTTCTCGCGGTTGTTGGAGGGCAGCATCGTGATGAGGTAGCGGACCTCGGAGATGCAGGTCTCCTCGTCGTCGTACGCGAAGTGCGCGACGCCCGAGGTCTCGGCGTGCACGTCCGCGCCGCCGAGGCCGTTCTGGGTGATCTCCTCGCCCGTCACCGCGCGGACCACGTCCGGGCCGGTGATGAACATCTGCGAGGTCTCCCGGACCATGAACACGAAGTCCGTCAGTGCCGGGGAGTAGGCCGCGCCGCCCGCGCAGGGGCCCAGCATCACCGAGATCTGCGGGATGACACCCGAGGCCTTGGTGTTGCGCTGGAAGATGCCGCCGTAGCCGGCGAGCGCGGAGACGCCCTCCTGGATGCGGGCGCCGGCGCCGTCGTTGAGGGAGACCAGCGGGGCACCGGCCGCGATGGCCATGTCCATGATCTTGTGGATCTTCGTGGCGTGGGCCTCGCCCAGGGCGCCGCCGAAGATGCGGAAGTCGTGTGCGTAGACGAAGACCGTACGGCCCTCGACCGTGCCCCAGCCGGTGATGACACCGTCGGTGTAGGGCTTCTTGGCCTCCAGGCCGAACCCCGTCGCGCGGTGGCGGCGCAGCTGCTCGACCTCCTTGAAGGAACCTTCGTCGAGCAGCAACGCGATCCGCTCGCGGGCGGTGAGCTTGCCCTTGGCATGCTGCGCTTCGGTCGCCCGGTCACTCGGGCCGCGCCGCGCCTGCTCGCGCAGGTCGTGCAGCTCGGCCACGCGCCCGCGGGCGTCCGTCGGCTCGCTCGGAATCTGGTCCACAACGGTCATGTAATGACCTTACGAAGCCGGACCGGCAAAACCCTCCGTCGAATCCACACAGTGTCGGGTGTCTTCCGCTGTCCGTCCCGGACAGAACCGCCGGGGGTGCCGCCGAGCCCACCAGGCAGGACCTTGGTCCTTTGTCGCCTTCCCACAAAACTCCCTCCGGGCCGGCACCGGGCCGGCCCGGGCCGCCGCCTGGACACCGCCACGCCACGCACAGGAAACCCAGAGGTTGAAATTTAAACGGAATGGGTCTAGCGTCGTTGTTGTTGAAAGTTCAACGAGTGCCGACACCGAGCGGCACCGCTACCAAGGAGCAGTCATGGGTCTCTTCAACCGCCGCACGCAGGACACCGCCGTCGCCACCCTCGACGTGGACCCGGCCCTCGCCGCACTCACCGGTGACTACGTCATCGACGCCTCCCACAGCAGCATCGGCTTCACCGTCCGCCACGCCATGGTCACCAACGTGCGCGGCACCTTCGCCGAGCACGAGGGCGCCCTGCACCTGGACGGCGCCGACCCGTCCCGCTCCACCGCCTCCATCGAGGTGAAGATCGCCTCCATCGACACCGGCATCGGCGACCGCGACGGCCACCTGCGCTCCGGGGACTTCTTCGATGCCGAGACCTTCCCGCTCATGACCTTCCGCTCCACCGAGGCGCAGCAGCTGGGCGGCGACAAGTACCGCATCACCGGCGAGCTGACCATCAAGGACGTCACGCGCCCGCTCTCCATCGACCTCGAGTTCGGCGGCGCGGCCACCGACGTCTACGGCAACGAGCGCGTCGGGTTCGAGGGCTCTGCCGAGATCCTGCGCTCCGACTGGGGCCTCACCTGGAACGCGGCCCTGGAGACCGGCGGTGTGATGGTCAGCGACAAGGTGAAGCTGACCTTCGACATCTCGGCGATCAAGCAGGCCTGAGCCCGGTTCCACACTGCGGGGCAGGGGGCGGCTAGAAGTCGCCCCCGCCGAACCCGCCTCCGCCGTCGAAGCCCCCTCCACCGCCGAAGTCCCCGCCGCCGAAGTCGGACGGGTTGAAGTCGGCCCCGGAGACGTCGCCGCCGTCGAAACCTCCGCCGCCCCCGTCGAATCCGTTGCCGCCGCCGAAGTCGGAGGCGTAGGCCGGACTGGACATCATCGAACCGAGCATCGTGCCCATGAGCAGGCCGGGCAGGATGCCGCCGCCGAAGTAGCCGCCGGCCCAGGGACCGTACGCCGGGCCGGCGTCGTAGTAGGGGCGCGGACCGTGCTCGGTGTCGACGGTGCGGACCGCCGGGTCCTGGCCGTCGCGCAGCCGGACGGCGTCCGCCGCGCAGACCGGGACCGTACGGGCGGCCCCGCCCGCCGGGGCCCAGGCCGCGTCCTCGGTGCTCGGCCCGTGGCGCGGGTCGAAGAAGCAGGGCGCGCGGCGCTCGGGCAGCGGACGGCCCTGCCGGCGCGCGTCGAGGCGGGCCAGGGCGAACCGGCCGTCCTCGAGGGCCTGGGTGACCCCCTTGACCTCCTCCGGGTGCTGCACGGAGGCCATGATCTGCTTGGCCTTCTCGTACGAGTCGAGGCCCTGCTCGTAGTCCGCGCGCATGGCGTCGTCGGCTCCGGGCTCACCGGGGTGGAAGTCGAGGCGCTCCAGCTCCTCGCCGAAGGCCGTGATGTCCTCGTCGACGACCACGCCCAGCCGGGCGATGGACTCGCGCCGGAGCTCTTCCTTCTTCTTGCGGTTGCGCTTGACCAGCGCGTACGCCCCGCCACCGCCGACGGCGGCCACCACGCCGAGCCCGATCAGGGCGCCCACCGGGGCCCCGCTGTCGGTGCTCGCGGTGCCCGCCGTGCCCCAGGAGGCGGGGGCCTTGCCCTTGGCCTGGGCGAGGGCTTGATCCACGAAGTTGTTGAGCTCGGTGCTCGCGTCCGTGGCCCCGCCCGCCTTGACGGCGTCGACCAGGTTGCGGACCGCGTTGCTCGGCATGACGGCCCGGTCGGCGCCGGCGTTGAAGCCGTCCCCGAGCCGGATCGCGTAGAGCCCGGTGATGCCGGTCTCGGTACGGACCGTCTTGAGCACGCTGGCGGCGGGGAACTCGGCGGTGGCCGGCAGCACGGCCACGAACACCGGCTTCCCGGCGTCCTTGATCTTCTTCGCGAGTGCGTCCGCCTGCGCGGGCGGCAGCTGCGCGGCGGCCCGGGGGTCCACGTAGACCGGCCCCTTCTTGAGGGCCTGGGCCACGGTGGTGGCCCCGTCGGCCGCCGACGCCTGCAGGGCGACCAGCAGCGCGGTCGCGGACAGCGCCAGCAGCAGAGCGGCCAGCAGCGATCCAAAAGGTACGGATATAAGCCTGGTCCTCATATCCATGACGCTACCCGAACGGGTGCAATCTTGTGTGAGATGGACATAAGGGTTACCGCCCCGGACGGAACGGCTCCTGGCTTAGCCTGCGGGCCAGGGGGTGGGTCGATGCGACGGGCGTGGCTGACGGGACTGGTACTGCTGGGGCTCGGGCTGCTCACATCGTGCGGGCCCCCGATCCGAGACCTGGCAGCGGTCCACAAAGACGACTCGGGCCGGATCATGGTGGAGCTCGGTCAGTGCGGGGGAAGCGGCCGCATCGTGGGCGTGCACGCGGCAGGCCTTCCGGACGACGGAGGCCAGGTCAGCTGGAGCCCCGGCCGAGAAGCCGACCAGCCCGGCCCCTTCCCCCTGTTCGCCCCGCCGGGTGCCGGGAACGGAGAGGGGGGAAGGGATGGACCGCAGTCACTGGAGTCGCGTTCCACGTACATCGTCGCCTTCGAGGTTCTGGACGGGCACCGCGTCCTCTACCGCTCATCGACCGAGTTCCGCCGGACCGATATCGAAGGCCTGCGCCCGGACCAGGTGTGGGCGAACGGCAAGGCCATGAGCCGCAAGAAGTACCGGGCGTACGTGAAGGACGAATGCTGACCTCCCGCCCAAACTACTCCGCCGGCTCCACGCCCGCGTGGAGGAGGCCGTAGGTGAAGGCGTCTTCCAGGGCCTGCCAGGAGGCCGCGATGACGTTCGGGGCGACGCCGACCGTGTTCCACTCGCGGGTGCCGTCCGTCGTGGTGACCAGGACCCGGGTCGTGGACGACGTGCCGTGGGCGCCCTCCAGGATGCGGACCTTGTAGTCGATCAGCTCGAACTTCGCGAGCTGGGGGTAGAAGCGCTCCAGGGCGACCCGCAGCGCGCGGTCCAGCGCGTTGACCGGGCCGTTGCCCTCCGCGGTGGCGACGATCCGCTCGCCCTTGGCCCGCAGCTTCACCGTGGCCTCGTTGGCGTGCGTGCCGTCGGGGCGGTCCTCGACGATGGCCCGCCAGGACTCGATGCGGAAGTACTTGCGCGCCCGGCCCTCGGCCTCGGCGCGCAGCAGGAGCTCGAAGGAGGCGTCGGCGGCCTCGTAGGTGTAGCCCTGGAGCTCGCGCTCCTTGACCCGCTCCACCACCCGGGAGACCAGCGCGCGGTCCCCGCCGAGGTCGACGCCGAGCTCCTTGCCCTTGAGCTCGATGGAGGCCCGGCCGGCCATGTCGGAGACGAGCATCCGCATGGTGTTGCCGACGCGTGCGGGGTCGATGTGCTGGTACAGGTCCGGGTCGACCTTGATGGCCGAGGCGTGCAGGCCCGCCTTGTGCGCGAAGGCGGAGACGCCGACGTAGGGCTGGTGCGTGGACGGGGTGAGGTTGACGACCTCGGCGATGGCGTGCGAGATCCGGGTCATCTCGGCCAGGGCGCCCGCCGGGAGGACGGTGCGGCCGTACTTGATCTCCAGCGCGCCGACGACCGGGAAGAGGTTGGCGTTGCCGACGCGCTCGCCGTAGCCGTTCGCGGTGCACTGCACGTGCGTGGCGCCGGCGTCCACGGCGGCCAGCGTGTTGGCGACGGCGCAGCCGGTGTCGTCCTGGGCGTGGATGCCCAGGCGCGCGCCGGTGTCGGCCAGTACGGTCGCCACGGTCGCGGTGATCTGCGCGGGCAGCATGCCGCCGTTGGTGTCGCACAGGACCACGACGTCGGCGCCGGCCTCGTGCGCGGCGCGCACGACGGACTTCGCGTACTCGGCGTTGGCCCGGTAGCCGTCGAAGAAGTGCTCGCAGTCGACGAAGACCCGGCGGCCCTGGGAGACCAGGTGGGCGACGGTGTCGCGGACCATCTCCAGGTTCTCGTCGAGGGTGGTGCGCAGGGCGAGCTCGACGTGCCGGTCGTGGGACTTGGCGACCAGGGTGATCACCGGCGCGCCGGATTCCAGCAGGGCGCGGACCTGCGGGTCGGTGGCGGCGGAGCCGCCCGCCCGGCGGGTCGCACCGAAGGCGACGAGCTGGGCGTGCTTGAAGTCGATCTCCGCGCGGGCACGGGAGAAGAACTCCGTGTCGCGGGGGTTGGCGCCGGGCCAGCCGCCCTCGATGAAGCCCACCCCGAAGTCGTCCAGGTGCCGGGCGATCGTCAGCTTGTCGGCGACAGTGAGGTTGATGCCCTCACGCTGGGCACCGTCGCGCAGGGTCGTGTCGAAGACGTGGAACCCGTCATCGGGGCCGGGGCCCGAAGCCGGCGCAGTCGGCTCGGTCGCCTCTGTCGTCGTCATGCTGATCTGACTCCTGTCGGATGGGTGGTTCCGGATGCCCGCCCGCGGGCAGGCCGACGCCACTGCCCCCATCATCGCGCGCTGCCCGATCCCGGCATGTTCGAGGCCGGAAAACGAAAAAACCTCTCGCGGGTGCGAGAGGTCTGCGCGCGGGTCCGAGGCACGGTGGCCGCCTCCGCGAAGTTCTTCCGCGGCTCAGCGGCCACTGGGGACCGGCGCGCTGCTGTCCATAATCATGAGCTGAGCAGGCACGTCGGCAGTCTGCCATATCGCATGCCGCGGATGGACGGGGATCTCAGCATGCGGGCACACCCGTCCGCGGGCCGGTCGGGCGGCCTGCCGGGGCCACCGGCGGTGCCGCCCGATCAGACCCCGGCCCTCGGGGTCAGCGCCTCGCTGAGGAACTCGCTGACGTGGTCGAGGATGTCGCCCCGGTCTATCCCGGGCAGGCCGACGGCGACCTGGATGCTGAACCCGTCGAGCAGGGCCCGCAGCCGGGCCGCGAAACGGTCCGGGTCGACGGGGCGGAACTCTCCGCGCGAGATGCCCTCGGCGAGCAGGGCCACCAGGTCGCGGTGCCAGGCCCCCTCGATGGCCCCCTGACGCTCCCGCTCCCCCGCTCCCGCGTTCTGCGAGCGGTTCCAGACCTCCAGCCACAGCGTCCAGTGCGGATCCCGGGCGCCCTCGGGCACGTACAGGTCCACGTACGCCTGCAGGCGCTCGCGCGCCGGGCCGCGGCGGGACAGCAGGGCGCGGCGCCGGGTGCCGAGCGCCGCCTCGCTCCACTCCAGGGTCTGGAGCAGGAGCTCGTCCTTGGTGCGGAAGTAGTAGAGGAGGTGGCCGCTGCTCATGCCGACCTGGCGGCCGAGGCCGGCCATGGTCAGACCGTCCAGGCCGCGTTCGGCGATGGTGGCCATGGCGGCGACCAGTACGTCCTCGCGCGGCGGCGCGTTCTTGCGCGCGGCACGTACCTCACCCGCCACCATGGCCCACTCCTCGTCCCGGCCGCCCTCTCGGGTCAGACCTTCGGCTGCTGTTGGGTGATGCAGTGGATACCGCCACCCCCGGCGAAAATCGTACGTGCGTCGACGAGCGTCACGGTCCGCTCGGGGAACAGACCGCGGAAGATCTCCGCGGCCTCCTCGTCGCGCGGGTCGTCGAAGGCGCACAGGACCACGCCGCCGTTGCACAGGTAGTGGTTGATGTAGGAGTAGTCGACCCACTCCCCGTCCTCCTCCAGCACGGTCGGTGCCGGGATCTCCACGACCTGGAGCCGGCGCCCCTGGGCGTCGGTGGACGCGCGCAGGATGGCGGCGATGGTCTTGCCGCGCTCGTGGTCCGGGTGGGCCGGGTCGGGCTGGCTGTGGACCATGACCACGCCGGGGCGGGCGAAGGCGGCGACGATGTCCACGTGGCCCTGGGTGCCGTAGGTGCCGTAGTCGCCGGCCAGGCCGTACGGGAGCCAGATCGCCTTGGTGGTGCCCAGGTGGGCGTGGATCTCGGCCTCGACCTGCTCGCGGCTCCAGTCGGGGTTGCGGCCCTTGCCGAGCTGCACGGTGTCGGTGAGGAGCACGGTGCCCTCGCCGTCCACGTGGATGGCGCCGCCCTCGTTGACCAGCGCGGTGCTGTAGGTGCGGGTCCCGGCGAGGCCGGAGATCTCCCGGGCGATCTTCGAGTCGTGGTCCCAGCGGGCCCAGTCCTGGGCGCCCCAGCCGTTGAAGGTCCAGTCGACGGCCGCCAGCTCGCCGGCCTCGTTGGTGACGAAGGTCGGGCCGATGTCGCGCATCCAGGCGTCGTCGAGCTCGCGCTCGACCAGCTCGATGTCGTCGCCCACGACGGCGCGGGCGCTCTCCGCGTCACCGGGCGAGACGACGAGGGTCACCGGCTCGTACGAGCGCACCGCGCGGGCGACGGCGCCCCAGGCCTCGCGGGCTTCGGCCAGCTCCTGCTCGTTGGTGAAGGTGGGGTTGGGGCTGGGCCAGGCCATCCAGGTGCGCTCGTGGGGCGTCCACTCGGCGGGCATCCGGAATCCGTTGTCTACCGGCTTGGCAGCGTTGCTCATGGCAGGGGTCCTTAAGGCTTACAGGAAGTACAGGCGGTTGAGGGAGACCGATTCGGCGGCTTCGGAGCGCAGCGGTTCCCCGTCGAGGGAGACGAGTCCGCTGCGCGCGTCCACATCGACCGCGCCCACCCGGGAGTTGAGGAGCAGGTCCCCGGGGCCGATGCCCCGGGTGCCGCGGACGGCGACCCGGCGCCTGCGGGTGGGCATCTCGTCGCTGCCCAGCGCCGCGGCGGCGGCCGAGACGAAGGCGACGGAGATATCGGCCGCGGTGGCCCCGTACGAGCCGAACTGCGGACCGAGGACCAGCGGTTCGCAGGTGTCGGTGGCGGCGTTGGGGTCGCCGGTGACCCCGTAGGCCGGGAAGCCCGACTTGAGGACCAGCTGCGGCTTGGCGCCGAAGAACTGGGGGCGCCACAGCACGATGTCGGCGAGCTTGCCGACCTCGATGGAGCCGATCTCGTGGGCCAGGCCGTGGGCGATGGCCGGGTTGATGGTCAGCTTGGCCATGTAGCGCAGCACGCGGGCGTTGTCGTCGCCCTCGCCGTCGCCGGCCAGCGGACCCAGCTCGCCCTTCATCTTGGCGGCCATGGCGAAGGTGCGCCGGATGGTCTCGCCGGCGCGGCCCATGCCCTGGGCGTCGGAGGAGGTGATGCCGATCGCGCCGAGGTCGTGCAGGACGTCCTCGGCCCCCATCGTGCCCGCACGGATCCGGTCGCGGGCCATGGCGGCGTCGCCGGGGAGGTCCGGCTTGAGGTCGTGGACGGAGACGATCATCCCGTAGTGCTCGGCGACCGCGTCCCGGCCGAAGGGCAGGGTGGGGTTGGTGGAGGAGCCGATGACGTTCGGGACGCCGGCCATCTTCAGGACGTTGGGGACGTGACCGCCGCCGCAGCCCTCGATGTGGAAGGCGTGGATGGTCCGGCCGTCCAGCACCCGCAGGGTGTCCTCGACCGAGAGGCACTCGTTGAGGCCGTCGCTGTGCAGAGCGACCTGGACGTCGTACTCCTCCGCGACGCGCAGGGCGGTGTCCAGGGCGCGGGTGTGCGCGCCCATGTCCTCGTGGACCTTGAAGCCGGAAGCGCCGCCCTCGGCGAGGGCCTCGACGAGCGGCGCCGGGTCCGAGGAGGAACCCCGGGCCAGGAAGCCGATGTTGACGGGCCAGGCGTCGAAGGCGTTGAAGGCGTGCTTCAGCGCCCACGGGGAGTTGACCCCGACGCCCCAGACCGGGCCGAACTCCTGCCCGATGATCGTGGTGACGCCTGCGGCGAGCGAGGCCTCCATGATGCGCGGGGAGAGCAGGTGCACGTGGGTGTCGACGGCGCCGGCAGTGGCGATCATGCCTTCGCCGGAGACGATGCTCGTCCCCGTGCCGACCACCACGTCCACCCCGTCGAGGGTGTCGGGGTTGCCGGCCCGGCCGATCGCGTGGATCCGCCCTTCGCGGATGCCGATGGAGACCTTGCGGATGCCGAGGACGGCGTCGATGACCAGCACGTTGCTGATCACCACGTCGCAGGTGTCGCGGACGGCGGCGGCCTTCAGGTGCAGTCCGTCGCGGGCCGTCTTGCCGAAGCCGGCCAGGAACTCGTCCCCGGGCTTCTGCGCATCGGACTCCACGCGGACGGTCAGCCCGGAGTCGCCGAGCCGGACCCGGTCTCCGGCGCGGGGGCCGAAGACGGAGGCGTACTCGTGCGGGTCGATGTGCCGGCTGCCGGGTGCGCAGTGGTCGCTGTGCCGGGTCTGCTTGCTCACGCCTGGTCTCCGTCCGTGGCGTCGGTTCCTTCGGTTCCGCCGGTGCCGAGGTAGCCGCAGGCGGCCGCGCGGCGCAGGGCCTCGGCCTTGGCGCCCGGGGCGTCCAGCGGTCCGTCGACCAGCCCCGCGAAGCCGATCGCGATACGGTCCCCGCCGATGGGGACGAGGCCGACCTCGCCCTCGCCGTGCGGGTCGAACCGTACGGACGAGCCCGCCGGAACGCACAGCCGCATGCCGTACGCCGCCGCGCGGTCGAAGTCGAGGCGCGGGTTGGCCTCGAAGAAGTGGAAGTGGGAGGTGACGCTCACCGGCACCGCGGCGGTGTTGCGCACGTGCAGGTGGACCGCCGGCTCCGGCTGGGGGGCTCCGGGGCCGGGCACGACCGCGCCCGGGGCGTCCTCGCCCAGGCCGACGGCGCCCCGGATCGGGGACGAGACCACCGCGAGGCGGGATCCGTCGTCGAAGACGGCCTCCACGTGCACCTCGGTGACCACGTCGCTGACGCCGGGCAGCACGTCGGAGGGGCCCAGCACGGAGCGGGCCTCCTCGATGGCCTCCGCCAGCCGCTTGCCGTCGCGCGCGGCCTCGCAGACCGTGTCCGCGATGAGCGCGGTGGCCTCCGGGACGTTGAGTTTGAGTCCGCGGGCCCGTCGGGCCCTGGCCAGTTCCGCAGCGCTGCGCAGAAGCAGCCGGTCGCGCTCCGTAGGGGTCAGCCGCACGGCGATCCACCACCCTTTGAGTCGATGGGTTAGAGCATCACTCTAACTCTTCATTTCTCTGCAATGAAGCATTGACCTGAGACCAGGGCTTAGGTCACATTGAGTGTCGCTCAAACATTGCATTGCCACCCCCCGCCCTGCCAAGGGAGTCCCCCCATGCCCATCGAACAGCGCGGAGTCGACACCATCCCGGAGGAGGAACGGACGAGCGGTCCCCGTGACCTGATCTCGATCCTCCTCGGCTCCAATCTCTGCCTCGGTGTGATCGTCTTCGGCTGGCTGCCCCCGTCCTTCGGACTGGGTCTGTGGCCGTCGGTCACCGCCATCGTGACCGGCACCCTCGTCGGCATCGCCTTCACCGCGCCGCTGGCGCTCGTCTCCCTGCGCACGGGGACCAACCTCTCCACCTCCAGCGGCGCCCAGTTCGGCGTCCGCGGCCGGCTCGTCGGCTCGGTGGTCGGACTGCTGCTCTCGCTCGGCTACACCGCGCTGACCCTGTGGATAGGCGGCGACGTGATGGTCGGCGCCCTGTCCCGGCTCACGGGGCTGCCGGACACCGGCCTCTCCCGGGCCGTGATGTACGGCGTGCTCGCCGCGTGCACCGTCGTCGCGGCCGTCTTCGGCTACCGGCTGCTGCTGCGCATGAGCAAGGTGCTCTCCATCGGCATGGTGCTGCTGCTGGCCGTCGGCGTGTTCGCCTACGCACCCGACTTCACCACCGCCGCCCCGCCCGACACCGCGTACCTGCTCGGCTCCTTCTGGCCGACCTGGCTGCTCGCCGCCGTCGCGGCCGGGCTCAGCGGGCCCGTCGCCTTCATCACCCTGCTCGGCGACTACACCCGCTACGTCTCCCCGCGCAGGCACAGCTCCCGCAAGGTGCTCTGGTCCACCGGGCTCGGCCTGCTCATCGGGCTGCTGATCCCGCAGCTCTTCGGCACCTACACCGCGCTCGCCGCCCGGGCGGGCGCCGAGTACGCCGGTCCGCTGGTCGATGCCGCGCCGTTCTGGTACCTGGTTCCGCTGCTGGTCGCCGCGGCGGCCGGATCGGTCGGCAACGCCGGGCTGATGCTCTACTCCATGGGCCTCGACCTCGACGCCATCGTCCCCAAGGCCACCCGCACCATCTCCACCGTGATCGCCGCGGCCGTGGCCACCGCGTTCGTGTTCGTCGGCTCCTTCTCGTGGGACGTCCAGGCCGCGATGACCTCGTTCGTGCTGCTGCTGACCGCGATCGGCACCCCGTGGGCCGTGATCACCCTCATCGGCTACGTCCGCTGCCGCGGCCACTACGACGCCGAGGCCCTCCAGGTGTTCAACCGCCGCGCCAAGGGCGGGATCTACTGGTTCCGCGGCGGCTGGAACATCCCGGCCACCCTCGCCTGGGCCGTCGGCGCCGGCGTCGGCCTGCTCGCCGTGACCACCCCGTTCTACGAGGGCCCGCTGCTGGCCCTGACCGGCGGCGTGGACTGCTCCTTCGTCCTCTCCGGCCTGACCGGCGGCCTGGTCTACGCGGCCCTGACCGCCCGCACGGCCCCCGCCCCGGCAGCGGAGGCCCTCGAGGAGCCGGTGGCCGCCTGAGCCGACGATCAACCGTTCGGCCCGCGGTGGCGTCTACCCGTACAGCGGTGGCCGAACAGGACCCGGCCGCCACCAACGACACGGGGAGGCGTCGTGGAAGAACTCGCGTACGTGGCGGGAAAGATCGTCAAGGGAGTCGCGGGCCTGGCCTACGTCTTCGGTGACGCCCTGGTGGGCCTCGGCCCGGAGGGGACGAACCAGGAGCGCAAGAAGAAGCGCGAGGGCGAGGCGGACGAGAAGAGCTGACCACTCCCCTCCCGCCGCCCCTCACGTCCGAAAACCCGAAGGCCCCCCGCGTATCGCGCGGGGGGCCTTCGAGCCGTTCGGGACCGGACGGACTAGCCGAGCGGGTGCATCCAGCCGTGGGTGTCGGCCTTGTGGCCGGTCTGGAGGTCCAGGAGGGCCTTGCGGAGCTTCATGGTGACCTCGCCGGGCTCACCGGTGCCCTGGGTCCAGTTGGCGCGCTCGGACTTGACCGAGCCGACAGGGGTGATCACGGCGGCCGTACCGCAGGCGAAGACCTCGGTCAGGGTGCCGTTCTCGTTGTCGCGCTTCCAGTCCTCGGTGGTGATGCGGCCCTCCTCGGCGGTGTAGCCGAGGTCGCGGGCGATGGTGAGGAGGGAGTCGCGGGTGATGCCGGGAAGGAGCGAGCCGGTGAGCTCGGGGGTGACGATGCGGTCGCCGTACACGAAGTACAGGTTCATCCCGCCCATCTCCTCGATCCAGCGGTGCTCGACGGCGTCCAGCCAGACCACCTGGTCGCAGCCGTGCTCGGCGGCCTGGGCCTGCGCGACGAGCGAGGCCGCGTAGTTGCCGCCGGTCTTGGCCGCGCCGGTGCCGCCCTTGGCGGCGCGGACGTACTCCTCGGAGAGCCAGACGGAGACGGGCTTGACGCCCCCGGGGAAGTACGCGCCGGCCGGGGAGGCGATGACGATGAAGAGGAACTCGTTGGCCGGGCGGACGCCGAGGCCGACCTCGGTGGCGAACATGAAGGGCCGCAGGTAGAGCGAGGCCTCGCCGGAGTCCGGCACCCAGGCGCGGTCCTGCTTGATCAGCGCGTCACAGGCGTCGATGAACAGCTCGGTCGGCAGCTCCGGCATCGCCATCCGGCGGGCGGAGGACTGGAAGCGCTCGGCGTTGGCCTGCGGACGGAAGGTGGCGACGGTGCCGTCGGGCTGCTTGTACGCCTTGAGGCCCTCGAAGATCGTCTGCGCGTAATGCAGGGTCATGTTCGCGGGGTCCATGGACAGCGGCGCGTACGGAACCAGCTCCGCGTCGTGCCAGCCGCGGCCCTCGGTCCACTTGATCGTCACCATGTGGTCGGTGAAGTGGCGGCCGAAGCCGGGGCTCACCAGGATCGCGTCGCGCTCAGCGGCGGACAGGGGGGTCGAGGAGGGCTTCAGCTCGATCGTGGGCGTCGTCGTCATGAGTGCTTGTCCTTCACCGGTTTTGTAGGGCGGACCGCGCTCACGGCGTACTAGGACGTCCGAGCTTCCCCGTATTCCGCGGCCTCGCGTTCGATTATCGCGCGCGAGGGGGCTTCGGTGAAACGGAGTGAATGCGGCCCAGGGGAGATGGTGGCACCCGGGGCCGCACAGGAAAAGCCGCCGGGTGCGGTGGTCGCGACCCGGCGGCTTCCTGGAGGTGGGGCTACCGGGTCAGCCGGCTACTCGCGCGGCGAGGGCGTCGCCGATGGCGTCGGTGGAGCGGAAGGTGCCGTCGCGCTCGGCCAGGTCGGCGGAGACCGCGTCCTCGATGCGGGCGGCCTGGGCCTCGTAGCCGAGGTGGCGCAGCAGCAGGGCGACCGAGAGGATCGTCGCGGTCGGGTCGGCCTTGCCGGTGCCGGCGATGTCCGGGGCCGAGCCGTGGACGGGCTCGAACATGGACGGGAAGGCGCCGGTCGGGTTGATGTTGCCCGAGGCGGCCAGGCCGATTCCGCCGGTCACGGCGGCGGCCAGGTCGGTGAGGATGTCACCGAAGAGGTTGTCCGTGACGATGACGTCGAAGCGCTCGGGCTGGGTGACGAAGAAGATCGTCGCGGCGTCGACGTGCAGGTAGTCGGTGGTGACCTCGGGGTACTCCTGGCCGACCTTGTCGAAGATGTTCTTCCACAGGTGACCGGCGTAGACGAGGACGTTGTTCTTGTGGACCAGCGTCAGCTTCTTGCGCGGGCGGGCGTTGGCACGCTCGTACGCGTCACGGACCACGCGCTCGACGCCGTAGGCCGTGTTGAGGCTGACCTCGGTGGCCACCTCGGCCGGGGTGCCGGTGCGCAGGCTGCCGCCGTTGCCGGTGTACGGGCCTTCGGTGCCCTCGCGGACCACGACGAAGTCGATCTCCGGACGGCCGGCGAGCGGGGTGGCCGTGTTGGGGAAGAGCTTCGACGGGCGCAGGTTGATGAAGTGGTCGAAGGCGAAGCGGAGCTTCAGCAGCAGACCGCGCTCCAGGACGCCCGACGGGACCGAGGGGTCGCCGATGGCGCCCAGCAGGATCGCGTCGTGGTGCTTGAGGGCCTCGAGCTCCGCGTCCGGGAGGGTTTCACCGGTGCGGTGCCAGCGCTGGGCGCCGAGGTCGTATTCCTTGGTCTCCAGCTTCACATCCTGGGGCAGGACCGCGGTAAGGACCTTGAGGCCCTGAGCCACGACTTCCTGGCCGATGCCATCACCGGGGATCACTGCGAGATTGATGCTGGTCGACATGGTGGAACCGTACTCCTTGTCCCATCCCTCAGACATATTGCGTCCACCATGTGGACGCAATATGCCTCGGGCCGGGAAGCGCTCAGCGGCAGGTCAGTGGCCGGTCAGTAGCCGGCCGGCGGCCGGTCAGTGACCGGTCGAGCCGCCGTTGTCGCGGCGGTCCAGTGCGCGCTGGAGGGCGGCGGCGGCGTTCTTGCGGTCCGCGTCGGCGGCGGCGGAACGGCGGACGCGACGGGCGGTGGCGGAGGAGGTGGTGTGCGTCATGGTGATCGACTCCTTGAGATCACGGCGTGGCGGGGCCACGGATGAGGGGTTCCTTCAAGGCGCCGGATGAGGCGGGGAGCGGTGCGCGGCAGGGGTTGCCTGCCATGGGGCGCGCGCTCTCGACCGCCATTCGCCGGATCGGCGAGACGTTCGGCTTCTACAACGTAGGCCAGCTCCCGCTGTATGTCTCCGCAATTACTCGGACTTCCTACTATCTGAGACGCCATACGGTCCGGAAGGCCCCTTCCAGAGCTCCGTTTTCAGCCGCTTGCGGCACGAAGTTCCCTGATCAGGGCCCGTACGGCGAGAGTGGCGGCGGATTCCGGTGTGGTGACGTACCCCACGCGCCTCACCGGCCCCTTGGGACCCAAACCGGTGACGTCGACGGCTCCGGTCGCCTCCCGGAGCGACAGCTCGGGCATGATCGCCATGCCGAGCCCCCGGCCGACCATGGTCAGCACCATCGCGTCGTCCTCCGCCTTGACGGTCGCCCGCGGGATCCAGTCCTGCGCCAGCCACCAGGTGCGGGTGTGGGAACCGCAGTTCTCGTCCCAGTCCATCAGGGGCAGAGCCTTCGGGTCGGGATGCCCGGCCGGGTGCACCAGGGCGTACGCCTCCTCCACCAGCACCCCGCTCAGCAGGCCGGACGGCAGGCCCTGCGAACCGCCCAGCGTCGCGATACCGAGGTCCGCGCGGCCCGCGGCGACCTCCCCGGCCGTACCGGCCCCGATCTCGCGCACCACCCGGACCTCGGGGCGGATGCCGGGGTGCCGGGCGGTGAGCCGCTCCAGGACGGGGGGCAGCAGGTGCAGGGCCGCGCTGCGGAAGGCCGCGATCCGCAGCACGCCCGCCGGCGCCGCCGGGTCCCCGGCCCCGCCCGCGCCGCGCGCCTCCGCGCCCATCACCTCGTAGAGCCGCAGGATCCGGCGGGCGTGGCCGACGGCCCGCTCCCCCGCCGGGGTGGGCGAGGCGCCGGTCCGGCCGCGCTCGAAGAGCACCGCGCCGAGCTTGGCCTCGCTGCCGCGCACCGCGTGCGAGACGGCGGACTGGGTGAGGCCGAGGGCGGCCGCCGCGGCGGAGAACCCGCCGGTCTCGGCGACCGCGACCAGGATGCGCAGTTCCTGGGGGAGGAGCTCGGCCACGACCGCTCTCACCTCGTTCTATGAGTGTCATTCATGGATGTGCGGCTTCCATGAACGCAACCCCCTGCCCGGCCCGCCGATTCCCTCCTAGCGTCCTCGCCATGACCACGGACACCGCTCGCACCATCCACCAGACCGCCCGCCCCACCGGCTTCCCCGCCGCCTCCGACTTCACGTACGTGGAGAGCACCGTCCCCCGGCCGCGCCCCGGCACCGCCCTGGTGGAGAACCTGCTGCTCTCGGTGGACCCGTACCACCGCGGACTGATGGACGGCGGCGAGGACGGATTCGAGCTCGGCACCCCGCTGGAGGGCCGCTCGGTGGGCCGGGTCGTCGCCTCCCGCGACCCGGGCCTCGCGGAGGGCGACCTGGTCTTCCACCGCGAGGGCTGGCGCACCCACGCCCTCGTCACCCTGGGCGCCGGCGGCACGCGCAAGCTGCGCGGCCACGAGGGCGTCCCGCTGGAGGCCTACCTCTCGATCCTCGGCGGCACCGGCCTGACCGCGTACGCCGCCCTGACCCGCACCGCGGCCCTGAGCGAGGGCGAGGACCTCTTCGTCTCGGCCGCGGCGGGCGGGGTCGGGACTGCCACCGGCCGGATCGCCCGGCTGCTCGGCGTCGGCCGGATCATCGGCAGCGCGGGTTCGGCGGCGAAGGTCCGCCACCTCACCGGGACCCTCGGCTTCGACGCCGCCTTCGACTACCACGACGGGCCGGTCGGCGAGCAGCTCGCGCAGGCCGCTCCCGGAGGGATCGACGTCTACGTGGACAACGTCGGCGGGGACCACCTGGAGGGCGCGATCGACGTGCTGCGCGAGTACGGCCGCATCGCCTGGGTCGGCGGGATCTCGATGTACAACGGCGACCGCTCCCCCGCCGCACCCCGCAACCTCTTCGAGGTCGTACACAAGTCGCTGCGCCTGGAAGGCGTATTGGTTCGAAATCACACCAATCTGCAGGACGAGTTGGAGGACTTCCTCGTCCCTCATCTGCGCAGTGGCCGGATCGGCACCGACACCACCGTTGTGCAGGGCTTTGACCACACGGTGGACGCCTTCCGGGGCATGCTCCGCGGGGAGAATCTGGGAAAAATGCTCGTACGGATCGACGTCTGAATCCAGCCACCCGGATGTTCACCGAGTTCTTACCGCACGGATGTAGACCTTTGGCGCGTCTACCGCCACTCTTGCCGTCAATGTGCCAGCGGGGCACTTGAGTTGGAGGCGAGCAGCCAGTGACACCTATCAGCCGCAGAGGATTCGTGGGAATCGGCGCCGGGCTGATGGCAGGGGCGACCCTGCCCGCGATCGCGCCGACCTCGGCGGCCGCGGCCACCGCGTCCGGCACGATCACCGACGTGAAGCACGTGGTGATCCTGATGCAGGAGAACCGCAGCTTCGACCACTACTTCGGCAAGCTGAAGGGTGTCCGCGGTTTCGGCGACCGCGCGGCCGGCAACCTCCCGGGCGGCTGGGGCATGTTCAACCAGCCCAACTGGGGCGGCCGCCAGTACCCGTGGAAGCTCAGCTCCACCCCGCCGGCGGGCGGTGTCGACGGCGAGACCCTCGCCCAGTGCAACGGCGACCTCCCGCACAGCTGGACCTCGCAGCACGCGGCCTGGAACAAGGGCCGCATGGACAACTTCGTCACCGGCGTCGGAAACACCCGCACCCTCGGGTACCTCGACCGCGGCGACATACCGTTCCACTACGGCATCGCCGACGCCTACACCATCTGCGACGCCTACTTCTGCTCGGCCCTGAGCGCGACCGGCCCCAACCGCACCTTCCTGTGGAGCGGCAAGATCGACGCGGGCAGCAAGGACGGCGGCGAGGAGTCCGGGCTGACCTGGGAGACGTACGCGGAGGCCCTCCAGCGCGCCGGGATGAGCTGGAAGGTGTACCAGAACGCCCAGGACAACTACGGGGACAACGGGCTCGCCTACTTCAAGAAGTTCACGGACGCCAAGCCCGGCAACCCCCTGTGGGACCGCGGCATGGGCTCCGTCCCCAAGGTCACCGGCTCCACCCCCGACGACATCGCCGCCGCCATCCGCGCGGACGTCGTCGCCGGCACCCTCCCCCAGGTCTCCTGGGTCGTGGCCAACGAGGCCTTCTCCGAGCACCCGTACGCCCCGCCCGGCGACGGCGCGCACTTCGTCGACCTGGTCTACCGCGCGCTCTCGGCGAACCCGGAGGTCTTCGACTCCACCGTCCTCTTCCTCAACTACGACGAGAACGACGGCTTCTTCGACCACGTCCCGCCGCCGGTCGCCCCGCCCGGCACCGCCGGCGAGTACATCGACGGAGTCCCGATCGGGCTCGGCTTCCGCGTCCCGATGATCGTGATGTCCCCGTGGACCCGCGGCGGCTGGGTGAGCTCCGAGGTCTTCGACCACACCTCCGTGCTGCGCTTCATGGAGAAGTGGACGGCCGCGCTCGGCACCCCCGCGAACTGTCCGAACATCAGCGCGTGGCGCCGCAAGGTCACCGGCGACCTGACGGGCGTGTTCGACTTCGCGCACCCGGTCTACGGGGTTCCCGCCGGCCTCCCGTCCACGGCCAAGGTCATCGGCCAGGCGACCTGCGGCCCGATGCCCAATCCGGTGCCGCAGGACAACGCGCAGCCGGCGCAGGAGGCCGGAACCCGGCCCGCGCGAGCCCTTCCGTACCAGGTCAACGGGAACCTGGACCGCTTCGAGTTCGGGTCGGGCGGCAAGATCCTGGCCTGGTTCTCGATGGCGAACGCGGGCGCCGAGGCGAGGCAGGCGGCGCACTTCTCGATCCACCCGCACCAGTACCGGGACACGGCCGCCTGGCAGTACACGGTGGACGCGGGCGCCACGTCGACGGACTACTTCAACATCGGCACGGGCAGCGGCTCCGGCAAGTACGACATCTCGATGCACGGGCCGAACCGCTTCCTGCGGCGCTTCATCGGCGACGCGTCGAAGGCGGGCAAGTCGATCGAGGTCGCGTCCCGCTTCGCGGTGGAGCCGGGCACCGGCAAGACGGCGCTGTACCTCAAACTGACCAACTCCTCCGCTTCCCCGGTCACCTTCACGATCCGCGCGAACGCCTACCGCACGGACGGCCCGTGGACGTACACCGTGCCGGCGAACTCCTCGCGCGAGGACTACTTCAACGTCGTCGCCTACAGCAACGGCTGGTACGACTTCACGGTGCTCGCCGACTCCGACGGCACCTGGTCGCGCCGCTACACGGGTCACATCGAGACGGGCGCGGCGAGCATCAGCGGCAGCTAGCCGGAGCGCTAGAGCACATCCCCGTCGCGCCAGTCGAAGTACAGCGGCCCGGCGGTGGGGTCGAGCAGCACCCCGCCGCCGGGCGGCGTCCACACGTACGTCGACCCCTCCTCCTCGGGCAGCCGCTCGGGCCCGCCGGGCCCGAGCACCCCGATCTCCCCGCCCCACACCCGCCAGCCCCGGCCCGCGTACAGCCGGGCCCCGTCGGCGGAGGCGCTGAGCGCCCCGAGCACACAGGCCCGCTCGACGACCCCCTCGGCCGCCCCCATCACCACACCGCCGAGCCCGCGCCGCCGCCGGTCGGCCCGCACGGCCACGGCCTCGACGTACCCGGTGCGCAGCGCCCGGCCCCGGTGGAGCACCCGGCGCTGCACGACGCTCCCGTGCGCGACGAGCTCGCCGCCCTCGTACACGAGCACGTGCATCCCGCCCAGGGCGTGCTCGAAGTCCTCGTCCCCGAACTCCCCCTCGAAGGCCCCGTCGAGCAGCTCCCGCACCCGCCGAAGCTCCCCCTCGGCCAGCTGCGAGGTGTGCCGCAGCACGGGTCCTCGTACGGAGTCCGCGCCCACGCCTGCACCCATGCCCACACCCTGGTCGTCCACCCCGGGACCGTACCAAGCGGGCTCCCCCACCACTCGTATCCGCTATGCGGACATGAAATATCGCCCACCGGCCGGATTGGGCCGACGCGACCCTGGCGGTCTGGACCATTGGCTCGGCAGACTCGCTCCATGTCTCCCGATACCCAGCAGTGGACCCCGATCCACGGCCAGCCGTACCGTCCCGCCCCCTACCGCCCCGAGCGGATGCCGAGCCAGGAGTCCCTCGCGCGCGCCGCCGAGTTGCGGGCGCGGATGGACGAGCGCAGGACCGTACGCCACTTCTCTCCCGACCCGGTGCCCGAGCAGGTGGTCCGGGACGCCATCGCGTGCGGCGCGACCGCGCCCTCCGGTGCCCACCAGCAGCCGTGGACCTTCGTCCTCGTCAAGGACCCGGCCGTACGGGAGCAGATCCGCGCGGCCGCCGAGCAGGAAGAGCAGCTGTCCTACGACGGCCGGCTCGGCGACGAGTGGCTCGCCGCCCTGCGCCCCATCGGCACGGACGCCGTGAAGACCCACCTCACCGACGCCCCGGCCCTGATCGTGATCTTCCAGCAGCGCTACTGGCTCGGCGAGGACGGCACGAAGCACAAGCACTACTACGTCGACGAGTCGGTCGGCATCGCGGTCGGCATGCTCCTGTCGGCCCTCCACCTCTCCGGCCTGGCCGCCCTGATCCACACGCCGAGCCCGATGCGCTTCCTCTCCCACGTCCTGAACCGCCCGGAGAACGAGAAGGCCTTCGCGGTCATCCCGGTCGGCTACCCGGCGGACGACTGCGAGGTCCCGGACCTGGTCCGCAAGTCCCTGGACCAGGTCATCGTCGAGGTCTAGGCGCAGACCCGGACATGGAAACCGCCCCCGCTCCGGACTTGGGGGTACCGGAACGGGGGCGGGGTTCAGCGGGGCCGGGGTCAGCCCATGTGGGGGTAGCCGTAGTCGGTCGGGGCGACCAGGGTCTCCTTGATGGAGCGGGTCGAGGTCCAGCGCATCAGGTTCGAAGCCGCGCCGGCCTTGTCGTTGGTGCCCGAGGCGCGGCCGCCGCCGAAGGGCTGCTGGCCGACGACGGCGCCGGTCGACTTGTCGTTGATGTAGAAGTTGCCCGCCGCGAAGCGGAGCTTCTCCATCGCGTCGGCCGCCGCGTAGCGGTCCTGCGCGATGACGGCGCCGGTCAGCGCGTACGCCGAGACGGACTCCATCTGCGCGAGCATCGCGTCGAATTCGGCGTCCTCGTAGACGTGGATCGCCAGGATCGGGCCGAAGTACTCGGTCGTGAAGACCTCGTTCTCGGGGTCCGTGCACGCGATGACCGTCGGGCGGACGAAGTAGCCCTCCGAGTCGTCGTACGTGCCGCCGGCGACGATCTCGCAGGTCGGGTCGGCCTTCGCGCGGTCGATCGCGGCCTTGTTCTTCGCGAAGGAGCGCTCGTCGATGACCGCGCCGATGAAGTTCGTCAGGTCACGGACGTCGCCCATGGTGATGCCGTCGACCTCGGCCGCGAAGGCCTCCTTGAAGCCGTCGTTCCAGATCGAGGCCGGGACGTAGGCGCGCGAGGACGCCGAGCACTTCTGGCCCTGGTACTCGAAGGAGCCGCGGGTCAGGGCGGTCTTCAGGATCGCGCGGTCCGCGGACGGGTGCGCGACGACGAAGTCCTTGCCGCCGGTCTCGCCGACCAGGCGCGGGTAGGACTTGTACGTCTCGATGTTGGTGCCGACCGTCTTCCACAGGTACTGGAAGGTCTTGGTCGAACCGGTGAAGTGGATGCCCGCGAGCTCGGGGTGGGTCAGCGCCACCTCGGAGACGGCGATGCCGTCGCCCGTCACGAGGTTGATGACGCCCTTCGGCAGGCCGGCCTCCTCCAGCAGCTCCATCAGGAGGACCGCGGAGTGGGTCTGCGTCGGGGACGGCTTCCACACGACCACGTTGCCCATCAGGGCCGGGGCGGTCGGCAGGTTGCCCGCGATGGCCGTGAAGTTGAAGGGGGTGATCGCGTAGACGAATCCCTCGAGCGGGCGGTGGTCGCTGCGGTTCCACACGCCGGCGGAGTTCGCGACCGGCTGCTCGGCCAGGATCTGGCGGGCGAAGTGGACGTTGAAGCGCCAGAAGTCGACGAGCTCGCACGGGGTGTCGATCTCGGCCTGCTGCGCGGTCTTCGACTGGCCCAGCATGGTGGAGGCGGCCAGCTTCTCGCGCCACGGGCCGGACAGCAGCTCGGCGGCACGCAGGATGATCGCGGCGCGGTCGTCGAAGGACATCGCGCGCCAGGCCGGGGCGGCGGCCAGCGCGGTGTCCACGGCCTCCTGGGCGTCGGCCTTCGTGGCGTTCGCGTAGGTGCCGATGACCGACTTGTGGTCGTGCGGCTGCACGACGTCGAAGCGCTCGCCGCCGCCCATCCGCTTGACGCCGTTGATCGTCATCGGGAGGTCGATCGGGTTCTCGGACAGCTGCTTCAGCTGGATCTCGAGGCGCGCGCGCTCCGGGGTGCCGGGGGCGTACGAGTGGACCGGCTCGTTGACCGGCACGGGGACCTGGGTTACAGCGTCCATGATGCGGGGTGCTCCTTGGGCTAGGGGGAGGGCCTAGGCGGTCTCGGGGGAGGTGGGGTGCGTTTCCGCGTCGTCCGGTGCGGTGCCTCGGCGCGCTGCCGCATCGCTCGCGTACTGGACGTACTCGGATGATGCGGCAGTGCGGCGAGGTGCCGTGCCGGGCGGCGCGGAGACGCGCTCCGCCTCCCCGAGACCGCCTAGTTCTTGGTGATCATCGAGCGGAGGAAGAAGAGCAGGTTGGCCGGCTTCTCCGCGAGGCGCCGCATGAAGTAGCCGTACCAGTCGGTCCCGTACGCCGTGTAGACGCGCATGCGGTGGCCCTCGGCGGCCAGCCGCAGGTGCTCCTCGCTGCGGATGCCGTACAGCATCTGGAACTCGTACTCGTCGAGCTTGCGCCCGGCCTGCCGGGCCAGCTCCTGGGCGATCGCGATCAGACGCGGGTCGTGGGACCCGATCATCGGGTAGCCCTCGCCCTCCATCAGGATCTTCATGATGCGGACGTACGCCTTGTCGATCTCGGCCTTGTCCAGGTACGCGACCTCTGCGGGCTCCTTGTAGGCGCCCTTCACGATGCGTACGCGGCTGCCGGCGGCGGCCAGGCGGCGGGCGTCGGCCTCCGTGCGGAAGAGGTACGCCTGGATCACGCAGCCGGTCTGCGGGAAGTCGCGGCGCAGCTCCTCGTGGATGGCGAACATCGAGTCGAGGGTGGTGTGGTCCTCGGCGTCCAGGGTCACGGTGGTGCCGATGGCGGCGGCGGCCTCGACGACCGGGCGGACGTTGGCGAGGGCCAGTTCGTGGCCTCCTTCGAGCGCCTGGCCGAACATGGACAGCTTCACCGACATCTCGACGGTCTCGCCGAGGCCCAGGTGTGCGAGCTGCTCGATGAGCTCGAGGTACGCGTCGCGCGCGGCGTGGGACTGCTCCACGGTGGTGATGTCCTCGCCGACGACGTCGAGGGTCACCTCCAGGCCCTTGCCCGTCAGGTCCTCGACGATCGGGATGACCTGGTCGACCGTCTCACCGGGGATGAACCGGTTCACCACGGGCTTGGTCACCGGGGCGGCAGAGACGATTCGGCGCATCTTGTCGCTGCGCGAGGCGGCGAGGATCGCGGGACCCAGCACGGGGTACCTCCAACGGGGGCGGGCAGAAGCAGACATTCAGCCCGCGCCGGGACGACGGAGGCCATAAGGAAAACGCAAGTAAAACCACCGTGAAACCTAGGGATCTCCCCGATCCTCTGCCATCGACAGCTGTCACGCATCCGTGGCCCGGATCTCATACATCTGTCTGAAGCGCGGCTGCGGGGGTGGGAGAATGTGCGGGTGAAAGGCGATTACCAGGACCTGGTGGACGAGATCTCAGCGCTGCTCGGCGCTCCGGCGACACTGGAGAACCGGGACTTCCGCCTGATCGCCTTCGGCGCGCACGACAGCGAAGACGATCTCGCCATGGATCCCGTACGGACCCGCTCGATCCTGACCCGCCAGTCGACGGCGGCCGTCCGGTCCTGGTTCGAGGGCTTCGGCATCGCCCGCGCCACCGGCCCGGTGAGGATCCCGGCGGCCCCGGACGCCGGCGTCTTCCGGGGGCGGATCTGCCTGCCGGTGCGCTACCGCGGGATCGTCCAGGGCTACGTGTGGCTCCTCGACCAGGAGCCCGGCCCCGACGCGGAGTCCCTGGCCGCCGCCATGGAGGTGGCCCAGCGGATCGGGCTGCTCCTCGCGGAGGAGGCCCGGGCGGGCGCAGACCTCTCCCGGGAGTTCCTCGCCGCGCTCACCGCCGGGCGGGGCTGGCACCAGGACATGGCCGTGGCGGCGCTACGGGTGGCACTCGGTCCGGGCGGCGAGGGACCGCACGCCGCGGTCTGCGTGAGCCCGTGGTCGGGCGAGGCCCCGACTTCGGTCCCGGGAGCGGCGGCCGTGTGCGTGGTGCCCTGGCGGGGGGCCGGCGAGCCGGAGCCCCGTCCGGGCGGCGGCGGGCCCGCGGGGCAGTCCCTGGCGGTGCTGATCCGGCTGCGCGGCGCGGACCCGCTGGCTCCGGCCCTCACGGCGATCTCCCGCCTGATGCCCCGCACGGCGAGCGGGGCGGGCGGCGCGGCGGGCACCGCCGGCATCGGCCCCGCCATCGGCCCCGGCCCCGGCCCCGCCGCAGCGAAGGCCGGCGGCACCGCCCGCACCGCCCGCACCGCCCCGAAAGCAGGCGGCAAGGCCGCCGCCCCCGGCGCGGCCACAGGGGTGACCGCCGGAGTGTCCGACCCCGTACGGGCGCTCACCGAACTGCCCGCCGCCTGGCAGCAGGCCACCGCCGCCGCCCGGGCCGCCGCCGCCGGGCCGCGGCTCGGCCCGGTCGCGCAGTGGTCCGCGATCGGGCCCTACCGCATGCTGGCGTCCGTCGCCGAGGACGCCCTGGACGACCCGGTGGCCCGCGCCCTGCGCGGCCCCGCCAACCCCGAACTGGCCCGGACCGCAGAGGTGTTCCTGGACTGCGCGGGCCAAGCCGGCCGCGCGGCGGCGGCCTTGGGGATCCACCGCCAGACCCTGTACTACCGCCTGTCCCGGGTGGAGCAGTTGACCGGCCTCGACCTGGACGAGGGCGAGGACCGCCTGCTCCTCCACATGGCCCTCAAGGCAGCCCGCCTGCACGGCTGACCGGCCGGGGCCGGGTCGCCCCGAACGGCAGGTCGGCCGGCCCCGGAGGCACGCCCCGCACCGGCCCCCGTCAGCGCCCGGCGCTGCCCGAACGGCCCAGCGCCGCACCCGATACCGCGTCGATCAGGACCCGGTTCCCGAGCGGCCTGGTCAGCGTCACGGGGACCGTCGCCTCGAGCATCATCAAGGGGCATCCTTCGCCCTTCCCGAGCTTCTTGCCCGGCAGGATGCGGCCGCCCAGGACCACCGTGTCGACCCCCTCCAGGACCTCGACGGCGACCCCGCCGTCACACGCCCCGTGCCCGGCCTCCACGGTGAAGGCGGTGGCGGCGGCATCCGCGGCGTCGTGGCCGAACAGTTCGGCGGTGCGCCCGTCGAAGGACCGCATCGGCGGGATCGGCGGCTCGGCCGGCTCCGCCTTCGCGACGGCGACCCGGGCGAGCGGCTGCGCGTACCCCTCCAGGTCGAAGAACCAGACCGGGACCCGGGCGGGGCCGCGGCTGGTCTTCATGGTCAGCTCGCCGGAGCGGGCGCCCGTGACGGTCAACGGGCGTTCGCGGGTGGGCGCCTTGCCGGTGAGGGTCTCGTACGTCGCGCTCGCGCTCAGCACCGCGATGTCGAGGCCGGCGCCGTCGGACCAGGTGATCCGGCCGGTGCGGCCGGACTGCGCGGGCAGTTCGCCGCGCAGGGCGAAGTTGCCTTCCAGGTAGGCGGTCTTGTCGTACCCGTCGCGGAAGGCGCCCGCCGGCAGCCGCACGGGGTCCTCCAGCAGGTGGAACCCCTCGCGCCACTCCTTGAGTTCGGCCGAGCCCTCCCAGGCCCGCGCCACCTCCCCCATCCGGGGGCGCAGGTCGGGCGCGGCGTCGCTCCAGGGCATCCCCGCACCGCCGCATCCCGCCGCCGCCCCGAGGAACACCGCCGCCACCATCACCGTACGTCTCACAACTCCCCCTCCGGCCGGGCCGATCCGGGGCTGGGACGCGGGCGCCGCGGCGGCGGTTCCGGCTCCGGTTACTCCCCGGCCGGCGGGCCCGCCTTCGCCATCGCCTCGACCGCCCGCCGCATCCCCTCGGTCAGGTCCGCGGGAGTCGCGGCCGACGCGGGGTCGAAGAGCCACTGGAGCATGAACCCGTTCAGCAGGGCCTGGTAGAAGGCCCCGGTGGTCCGCAGCTCCTCCTCCGTCAGGTCATCCTCGGGCACGCCGGTGAACATCGAGATCAGCCCCTTGCGCCCCTCCCCCTGCGAGGCGGCGAGCAACCTGCGCAGCTCCGGGAGCCGGTCCCGGGTGAGCGCGACCTCCATGCTGGCCGCCCAGATCGGGGCGGAGTCTTCGTGTCCGGCGTGCACGCCGTCCCAGACCGAGCGGAAGCGCTCCAGCGAGCCACCCTCCCCCTCCACCCCGGCCGTGAACCGGTCGCCCCACTCCTGCATGACCGCGATGAACGCCTCCGTCATGAGGGCGTCCTTCGAGCCGTAGTGATAGCCGATCGAGGCCAGGTTCGCTCCCGAGGCCTTGACGATGTCGCGGGCGGTCGTGCCCACGAAACCCTTCTCGACCAGGCACTTCTTGGCGCCTTCCAGCAAGTCTTCGCGATGTCCCATGCCTTCACCGTAGCCAAGACACCCGTCCAAGACAAACGTACTATACAACCGTTCTATACAGACGTACTAGACAGCTGTTTATGACGCTTGTACATTGCTGCTCATGACGAACCCCGCAGCACGTCTCGCCGGTCGCCGGGAATGGACCGCCCTCACCGTTCTCCTGCTCCCCCTGCTCCTGGTCGCGATGGACGTCTCCGTCCTCTACTTCGCCATCCCGGCCATCACCCGGGAGCTGGACCCCAGCTCCACCCAGCAGCTCTGGATCTTCGACAGCTATGCCTTCGCCCTCTCGGGCCTGCTCATCACGATGGGTTCGCTCGGCGACAGGATCGGCCGCCGCAAGCTGCTGCTGACCGGCGCGGCCGCCTTCGGACTCGCCTCCGTCGCCGCCGGCTACGCCTCCAGCGCCGAGATGCTCATCGCGGCCCGGGTGCTGCTCGGCATCGGCGGCGCGACCCTGATGCCGTCCACGCTCGCCCTCATCCGCAACCTCTTCCAGGACGACCGGCAGCGCGGCAAGGCCATCGCGATCTGGTCCGGCGCCATGACCGGCGGGATCGCGCTGGGTTCGGTGCTCAGCGGGGTGATGCTGAACCACTTCTGGTGGGGCTCCGTCTTCCTGATCAACGTGCCCGCGATGCTGCTCCTGCTGGTGCTGGTCCCCGTGCTGGTCCCGGAGTTCAAGGACCCGGCGCCCGGCCGCTTCGACCTGCTGAGCGTGCCGCTGTCGATGGCCGCCGTGCTGCCGGTGGTCTACGGCCTCAAGGAGATCGCCGCCGAGGGCTTCACCCCGTTCCACGCGGGCTGCCTCGCCGTCGGCCTGGCCTTCGGGTACCTCTTCGTCCGCCGCCAGCGCACCCGTGAGGACGCCATGGTCCCCCGGGCCCTCTTCCGGGGACGCGGCTTCGGCGCCGGCGTCGGCCTGAACACCATCGCCGCCTTCGCCATGATGGGCTCGGCCTACTTCACCACCCAGTACCTGCAGTCGGTGCTCGGCATGGACACCCTCGAAGCCGCCCTCTGGAGCCTCGCCCCCTCGGTCGTCATCGGCGCCGCAGCCCCCGCCGGCGCGGCCCTCGCCCAGAAGACCGACCGGGCCTACGTCATCTCGGGCGGCTTCGTCCTCGCCGCCGCCGGGTTCGCCCTGATCAGCCTGGTGGACACCGACTCGCTGTGGCTGCTGCTGACCGGAGCCGGGGTCCTCGCCAGCGGCATCGTCACCGTGATGTCCCTGGTCTCCGACATGGCGCTCGGCTCCGCCCCCGCCGAGAAGGCAGGCTCGGCCGCCTCCCTGCTGGAGACCGGCCAGGAGTTCGGCGGCGCCCTCGGGATGGCCCTCCTGGGCAGCCTGGCCACGGCCGTCTACCGCTCCGACCTGGCCGGCTCCGAGCCCGCGGTACGGGAGACCCTCGGCGGGGCCGTGGCCACCGCGCAGGAGCTCGGCGGCGCGGCCGGCGGGCAGGTCCTGACCGCCGCCCGGGAGGCCTTCGTCCACGGAATGCAGTACGCGGCCTGGGGCGGTACGGTCCTGCTCCTCGCGGCGGCGGTGCTCGCCGCGGCCCTGCTCCGGGGACGCGGAGCGCAGGCCCCTGCCCAGGCGGAGCCGGCCCCGGCCGGCGAAGCGCTCGCGCCCTCGGCGGCGTAACGGGGCGGGACACACGAAAGGGCCCGGGGTCTCCCCCGGGCCCTTCGCTCTGTCCGCTGCCGCAGCGTCAGCCGAGGCTGACCGTACGGGCCGAGACGGCGCCGATCTCGGTGGCGATGTCCGCGAGGACGTTCACCGGGGCCTCTGCGTCGACGGTGAGGACCGCGAGTGCCTCGCCGCCCTCTTCGGCGCGGGCGACCTGCATGCCCGCGATGTTCAGGCCGGCCTCGCCGAGGATGCGGCCGACCGCGCCGACCACGCCCGGGCGGTCGGCGTAGCGCAGGACGATCATGTGCTCGGCGAGCGCCAGGTCCACGTCGTAGTCGCCGATGCCGACGAGCTTCTGCAGGTGCTTCGGGCCCACGAGCGTGCCGGAGACCGAGACCTCCTGGCCGTCCGACAGGGTGCCGCGGACGGTCACCACGTTGCGGTGGTCCGGGGACTCCGAGGAGGTGGTCAGGCGGACCTCGACCCCGCGCTCCTGCGCGAAGAGCGGGGCGTTGACGTAGGAGACCGTCTCGTCGACGACGTCCTCGAAGACACCCTTGAGCGCGGAGAGTTCGAGCACCTTGACGTCGTGCTGGGTGATCTCGCCGTAGACCTCGACGTCGAGGCGGACCGCGACCTCGCCCGCCAGCGCGGTGAAGATGCGGCCGAGCTTCTCGGCGAGCGGCAGGCCCGGACGGACGTCCTCGGCGATGACGCCGCCCTGGACGTTGACCGCGTCGGGCACGAGCTCACCGGCGAGCGCGAGGCGCACCGACGTGGCGACCGAGACACCGGCCTTCTCCTGGGCCTCGTCCGTGGACGCGCCGAGGTGCGGGGTGCAGACGACCTGGTCGAGCTCGAACAGCGGGGAGTCCGTGCAGGGCTCCTTCGCGTACACGTCGAGGCCGGCGCCGGCGACGCGGCCCTCCTTGATGGCCGAGTACAGCGCGGCCTCGTCCACGATCCCGCCGCGGGCGGCGTTGACGATGCGGACGGACGGCTTGACCTTGTGCAGGGCCTCGTCCCCGATGAGACCGAGGGTCTCGGGGGTCTTGGGCAGGTGCACGGTGATGAAGTCGGCGACCTCGAGCAGCTCGTCGAGCGTCAGCATCTTGACGCCCATCTGGGCGGCGCGCGCGGGCTGCACGTAGGGGTCGTACGCGACGATCTTCATGCCGAAGGCCGACATGCGCTGGGCGACCAGGACGCCGATGCGGCCGAGGCCGACGACACCGAGGGTCTTCTCGCTGAGCTCGACACCCGTGTACTTGTTCCGCTTCCACTCGCCGTTCTTCAGGGCGGTGTTGGCCTGCGGAATGTTGCGGGCCGTCGCGACGAGCAGGCCACAGGCCAGCTCGGCGGCGGTGACGATGTTGGAGGTCGGTGCGTTCACGACCATCACGCCGGCCTTGGTGGCGGACGAGACGTCGACGTTGTCGAGACCGACGCCCGCGCGGGCTACGACCTTCAGCTTCTTGGCCGCGGCGATGGCCTCGGCGTCGACCTTGGTCGCGGAGCGGACCAGGATCGCGTCGACGTCCACGATCGCGGGGAGCAGCTCCGCACGGTCGGCGCCGTTGCAGTGACGGATCTCGAAGTCCGGGCCGAGCGCCTCGACAGTGGCGGGCGACAGCTCTTCGGCAATGAGTACGACAGGTTTCGAGCTCACGTGGGTCCTCACAAGTCCAGTGCGGACGGCCGTCCCGACGGCCGCAGGCGGTGGAGGGGGGTAGCCGCGTGGAAGACGCACGACACTGTGGGCCTGACGCGTTGTGTTGAGCAGTGTAGTGGCGGATCCGGAAGGGAATTCCGCCTGTACGGAAGGATCACCCGCACGAGATTGGCCGGGGTGGACAAGCGGTCCCCCACAAGGCCCGTCGGGGCCTGCCGCAGGGGGTGCCCGGCCGATGTGCCGCGGGGGGGGGGGGACACCCCCCCCCCCCCCCCCGACAGCAGCCCCCCCCCCTTCCTTTCTTCCCCCCCCCCCCCCCCCCCCCCCGCCCCTCCCGCCGTTCTCCCCCACCCCCCCCCCCCCCT